>NZ_JEMA01000448.1 GCF_001589285.1 Sorangium cellulosum
GCGCTCCGCGGTGCGCTGCGCCGCAGCGGCGAGCGCGCCGGCGAGGGCCCCGCGATCGCCGTCCACCGTCCCGGCGGCGATGAGCCGCGCGGCCTCCTGCCGCGCCGGGGCGCGCTCGTCCGCGAGCATGCGCTCGAGCGCGGCCGCCGGCAGGGGCCCACGGCGGAGCAGGCCCATGGCGAGGCGCTGCCGGAGGTCCTCGTCCTTCAGCGACGGGAGCCGCGGCAGGAGCTCGGCCGGATCGGCCTCCGCGGCGAGGTAGCTCGCCGCCGGGCTCGCGATGTCGTCGTACTCGCTGCTGACGGCGAGGAGCTCGACGCGCGTGCGCTGGTCCGGGAAGAGCTTCTCCAGCGCCTTGCGCGCGCCCTTGCGGACCTCCGCGCTCCGCGCGTCGAGCGCGCGGGCGAGCGCGGGCTCGGCCGCGGTGTCGCCGAGGAGGCCGAGCTCGTTCACCGCGACGACGCGGAGCCGGTCGGGCGTGTCCCCGGCGCGCACGAGCTCCTCGAGCAGCACGCGGGCGCGCTCGCCGCCCATCCAGCGCGCGCCCCGCGCCGCCGACTCGCGGAGGTCGATGGCGTCCGCGTGGAGCGCCTGCTCGACGCGCTCCGACGCGCGCCGGCGGAGCTCGGCGCTCGCGAGCTTCGGGGCGATGCGGCCGAGCGCCTCGGTGGCGGCGGCCTGCATGCTGACTTCAACGGGGGCCTCCTTGGTCCCGCCGGCCGCGACCGCCTCGAGCTCGTCCAGCGCGCGGGCGTCGCCGAGCGTGCCGAGCGCGAGCAGCGCCCGCTCCCGCTCTCCGGGCTCGCCCGCGCGCACGACGAGCAGGAGCGGCCGGAGCGCCGCGGCGAGGCCCCGCGCCGCCACGCCCTCCGCGGCCGGCAGCACGAGCTCGCGCGCGCCAGCGCGCAGCACCGCCTCGAGCGGCCCCGAGGGCGCGCGCTCCTGTCGATCGCCCTTCACGCGCTTCGCGTACGACGTGACGGCCACGACGCGCGTGGGGAGATCGCGATCGGCGAAGAGCGAGGCGAGCAGGTCGTTCTGCGCGGGATCGTCGCCGAGATCGAGCTCGCGCGCCGCGCCGAGGCGGAGCGCCGGGTCCTTCGCGCGCGCGGCGGCGGCGAGGAAGCCGAGCGCGCGCGCCGCGTCGCGCTTCTCGCGCTCGCGCCCCCGGTCGACGATCTCGAGGCACGCCTTGAACGCCGCGCCCCGGACCTCGGCGGCGTCGTCGTCGAAGCGCGCCGCGAGCGCGCCCGTCGCCTCGTGGTTCCGCGTGCTCCCGAGGGCGCGCGCCAGCGCCGCGCGGTCCGCTGGCGCGGCCGCCTCGTCCATGTGCGCCGCGAGCGCCCGCACCGCCGCGTCGCTCGCGAGGGCGACGAGCGCCTCGCGGGCGCGCGCCGACGTCGCGGCCGCGGCGTCGCGCAGGAACGCCGCCAGCACGTCGACGGCGCGATCGTCGCGGCGGCGGGCGAGGAGCTCCGCCGCGCGCAGGCGGAGGTCGTCGTGGTCGCTCTCCATCGCGCGGCACAGGGCCGGCACGATGCGGGGATCGCTCGACGACGCGAGGCGCTCGAGCACGCCGAGGCGCAGGTCGGCGTGCTCGCTGCCGAGCGCCGCGAGGAGCGGATCGAGGCTCCCCTTCGGGCAGAGCCGCTCGAGGAGCTCGAAGGCGTAGCGGCGCACGTCGGGCAGCGGCGAGCTCAGCGCGCGGACGACCTCGGGGCGGGCGTCCGCGCCGCGCGCCGCGATCTCGTCGAGCGCCGCCCGCGCCACGTCGGCGGACGCCGACGCGAGCCCGAGCGCGAGCGGCTCCCGCGCCCCCGCCGGGAAGAGCGCCTTGAGCCCGGCGAAGGCCGCCTTGCGGACGAGGTGGTGCGGATCGTCGAGCGCCCGGACGAGCGGCGGCACCGCCGCCGTGCTGCTGACGTGCCCCCTCACGCAGACGTCGACGATCCTGTCGATGGCGTCCCGGCGGGTGCGGTGCGCCTCGTCGTCGCCCGGCGCGACCTGCCTGAGGAGCCCCATGTACGCGCCGAACGCGAGCCAGCGCAGCCGCTGCTGCTCGCCCTCCGGGACCGCGGCGATGTCCTGCTTGCTGCTCTGCTTCTGCCCGGGCTGCGCGAACGCGAAGAGGCGGCGGAGCCACCCCTTCCTGGGCGTCGTGTCGGTGTCCTCCGACGCGCGCGGCGTCGTGTCCGCCATGACGGGCGCGCCCGCGGGCCGCAGCGCGGCCACCCGCTTCGCCTCGCGGAAGTACTCGACGGGCTTGCGCCGGAGGCGGAGCACCTGCGCGGCCGCGTAGCGCTGCTCCGGGTTGTCGCTGGCGAGCGCCTCGGCGAGGCCGACGAGGATGCGGCCGCGCGCGACCTCGGGCGGCCACTCCTTCATGCCGGAGGGCTTCTCGCCGTCGGCCGCGCGGTCGCGGTCGGCTTGCGCGGCGGCGTCGGGGCGCGGGGGCATCAGCACCTCGATGAGGTGGGCGAGGTACGCCTCCGGGTCGGCGCGGAGCTCCAGCGCGCGCGCCGCGGCGAAGCGCACGTCGGAGCGCTGCGACGAGAGCGCGCTGGTCAGGAGATCCGGCGGCTCGCCGCGGCGGAAGGCCCGGAGGTCGCGCGCCAGCACGATCGCGAAGACGATCTCCTGCACCTCGCGCGCGCTGTCCTCGAGGCCCTGCAGCATGCCCCCGTAGCCCTCGGGCCCGAGCGCCGCGAACGACATGATGGTCGCGACGCGGATGGGCGGGTGCTCGTGGCGCAGCGTGCCCGTGAGCACCGGCAGCGCGCGCACGTCGCCGAGGCGCGCGAGCCCGTCGGCGGCCCACGATCGCACAGCGACGTCGGCGTGGCCCATGGCGTCGAGCAGGTGGCCCTCCTCGCCGCGGCGGGCGGCCATCGCGAGCCCGCGCGCCGCCTGCTCGCGCACGTCGGGGTAGTCGTCCTTGAGCAGCTCGGTGGCGAAGTACTTGACGAGGCGCGGCGAGCCGAGCGTCGCCAGCGCTGTCGCGGCGCGGGCGCGCAGGGGGCCGAGGATCTGGATCGGCAGATCCCTGAAGAGGGATTTGTCGGCGAGGAGCGCCCGCATCGGGTTCACGAGCTGCTCGTCGCGCCGCGCGGCGCACAGCTCGGCCGCGCGCACCCGCAGATCGAGGTGGCTCGACTGGAGACCGATGTGGAGCGGCCCCGCCTCGCCGGGCAGGAGCTTGTCGAGCGCCTCGATCGCGGCGGTGCGCGGCCCCGCGTGGTCGTCCTCGAGCAGCCGGATGAGGGCGCTGCGCGAGGCCTCGCTCACCGGCGCGTGCGCGGCCCCGCGCGCGCCGCTCTCCCGGACCGAGGGGTGGATCGACGCCGTGGCGGCGAGGTGCGGCTCCACGGCGGCCTTGCCGCGCAGCTTCACGACAGCGTCGTACGCGGCCTGCGCGACGCCGGCGTCGCGGTCGCCGATCGCCGCGTGCAGCCGCTCCGCGGCCCACGGCGCGCCGCCGTGCGCCTTGAGCTCCTCGACGGCGCGCAGGCGCAGATCGGGGAAGCGCGCGAGCTGGGCGCGGTCGAGCGCCGTCTGCGGGTCCGCGGCGTGCCACGACCAGAGCGTCCGGAACGCCTCGCCGCGGACCTTGGGCGACTCGTCCTCGATCGCGTCGGCGAGCAGCGCCTCGGCCTCGGGGGGCCGCGGGCCCTTGCCCTCGCCGGCGAGCGCCACGAGCCGGTCGAGCCCGCGGACGCGGATGTCCTCCTGCGAGGAGCGGAGCGACGCCTCGGCCACGGCGAGCGGGGCCGACGGCTCGAGCCGCGCGTAGGCGTCGAGCGCGGCGGCGCGCACCGACCCGTCCGCGTCGTCGAGCATCCAGATGAGCCGCTTCTCGGCGCGCGTGTCCCTGAGCTCGGCGAGCGCGGTCGCCGCCTGCCGGCGCAGCGACGGATCCTGCTCGCGCGTGAGCTGCAGCAGCGCGCCGAGGGCGCGCGTGTCGCCGAGCTGCGCGAGCCCGCGGGCGCCGCGCACCGCCGTGTCCGGCGTGCGGCACGCCACGGCGGCGAGCAGCGGCTCGAGGTCGGCCTCGGCGGGCTCGGCCCCGGGGCTCCCCACCCCGGGGATCCGGGCGCGCGTGGCCTGGAGGAGCGCCTCGTCGGCCGCCTTCGCCTTGGTCTTCGCCTCGGGCGCGGGCTGCTCGTCGCCGCCGGCGCCGGCGCGCCGCAGCACCTCGGCCGCGCGCCGGGCGATGTCGAGCGCCGCGCGGCCGAGGTCCTCGTCGCGCGCCTCGAGCGCGTGGGCGAGCGCCCGCCGCTCCAGCACCTTCGCCGCGAAGGCGATGCGGCGCACCTCGGCGTCGTCGTCGTCGAGCGCGCGCGCCGCGATCGGCGCGAACGCCGGCGCCGAGAGCCAGCCGCTGAGCGCGGCGCGGACGAGCGCCTCGACCCGGAGGTCGGCCGGGCCGCGCTCGAACGCGGCCCGGAGCGGCTCCGGTCCGTCCGGGTGGAGCTTCTGGAGCTGGTCGAGCGCCGTGAGCCGCACCGACGCGTCGCGGGCGGCGAGCTTGTCGGCGATGAGCCCCGGGATGAGCGGCGAGCTGCCGTGGAGCTTGCCGATCTCGACGAGCGCCCGGCGCTGCACGTCCGCGGCGCGGGCCTCGAGGCCTGCCCGGAGCGGGGTGAGCGGCGCGTCGCGCTCGATCGCGCGGAGCGCCTCGAGCGCGGCCAGGCGGACGGCCGCGTGCTCGTCGTCGAGCGCCTCGCGGAGCTTCACGCGCGCGCCGCGGCGCCCGTGCGCCCCGAGCTCGCGGGCGGCGAGCGCGCGCACCTCGGCGTCGGGGTCCGACCGGAGCGCGCGCAGCGCGGCCTCGAGCGCCTCGGGCTCGTCGAGCGCCGCGAGCGCCTTGACGGCGCTCTCGCGCGCAGGCCGCGCCCCGGAGAGCGCCTGGGCGAGGACGTCGAAGCCGTGCGCGAGCTCGACGGCGCCGTCCGTGGGCGCGCCGGTCGCGTCGATCGGGAAGCGCCACACGGTGCGCCGGTCTCCCGCGGCGAGGACGGCGCCGAGCCCGTCCTTCGCGTCCGCCGCGCCGCGCCCGGCGTGCCCTCGCGACGCCTTGCGCGCGCGGCCGCCCTCCGCGGGCGGCGCGAGCGCGAGCGCGTGGAGCGGCAGCGCGCTCGTCTCCAGCGTGCGCGGCTTGCGCCGGTCCTCGAGCCGGTGGATGCGGATCGCGCCGTCCACGCCCGCGGACACCAGGCGGTCGCCGGCCTCCTTGCCGTCCTCCTGCGGCGACGGGGTGGGGAGGCACAGCAGCGCGCGGACCCCGCCCGCGTGCCCGCTCCCGTCCGCGCCGCGGACCTCGCACTCGACGTCGCCGACGAGGTACCAGAGGCGCACGGTGCCGTCGTCGCCGCCCGACGCGAGCCGCCCGTCGCGCGGCGTGAACGCGAGCGCCGCGACAGGCCCCTCGTGGCCGGGCATGTCGCGCTGCGCGCCGGTCGACAGCGTGATCACGCGGACGATGCCGTCGTCGCCCGCGGCCGCGACAAGCTCGCCGGCGGGATCGAAGGCGACGGCGCGGAGCGGCGCTGTCGAGAGCGCGAAGGACGAGATCTCGGCGGCGGTCCCGGGCGGCGGGGCAGGGGACCCGGCGCCCCCGCCGACGCGCCAGACGCGCAGCGCGCCGTCGACGCCCACGGTCGCGAGGCGCGCGCCGTCCGGCGCTGCAGCGACCGCCGTGACGCCGCCCGGGTGCGCGTCGATCGCCCGCGCCTCGGCCCCGGCGCCCGCGACGAGCCGCAGCGCGCCGTCGGAGCAGGCCGCGGCGAGCAGGTCGCCCGCGAACGCGAGCCCCAGCACGTGCGCCGGCACGTCGATCGAGCGCACCGGCTTGTTCGCCGCGTGATCGAACAGCGTCACCTGGCTCGCGCCGGCGGGGGATCGCGCGGCCGACGTCCCGCGCGCGCCGCCTCCGCTCGCCGGCGCGCGCACCCCGCCCACGGCGAGGAGCCGCGGGCCGACCGCGAGCGCGCGGACCTTCTCGTAGTGGCCGATCGCGTGGCTCATGCGCGCTCCTGTCCGACGCTGGGCGCGGCGAGCCCCTCGATCTCGAGCCCCGGGTGCGCGCGCCGGAGATGCAGGAGCGCCGCCAGGCACGCCTGCCACTCGCCCTTCGCGATCGATCCGGTGAACTCGGCGATCACGGGGGCGACGAGCGCCGCGAACGCGGCGTCCTCGACCGCGAGGTCGCGCACGATCTCGATCACGCGCCGCTTGGCCTCGCTCGCGGAGAGGCGCCTCCGCGGGCCCGCGCCGTCGCCTGGCTCGGGCGACCGTCCCGCGGGGATGCCGGAGAGCACGTACCGCAGGAAGCGCCGGAGCGCCTCGACGTCCTCGAACCGCCCTGCGTCCTCCGGCGGCTCCGCCGTCGGGCCTGCCTCCCCGCGCGCCGCGCGCGGCCGCCAGCCCGGCGGCAGGTCGCGCGGCCGGTGCTTCTCCCAGAGCATCCGCACAGCGAAGAGGCGCACCTCGCGGTCGGCGCTCTGCATCAGCCAGCCGAGGCGCTCCGGGCCGCCGAGGCGCGCGTAGTGCTTCAGGATGAGCGACAGGCCGAGCTCGCGCGCGCTCTTCTTCAGGCTCTCCGTGAGCGCGAAGACCTGCGCGGGATCGAGCTCCTCGACCGTGAGCGTCATCGCCGGATCGGCCGAAGGATCGCCGGCCTTGCGGAGCGCGTCGAAGGCGATGTTGCGCACCTCCTTCGCGTCGCTGTGGGCGAGCTCGTAGACGCGCGTCTGGTAGCCCCACGCCCGGAGCTCCGCGCGCGTGATGAGCGCGGCGAAGCGCCGGACGTCCTCGCGCGGGTCGGAGAGCGCGGGCCAGATCCGCTCGGCGGTGAACGCCGCGCGCTTCAGCGCCTGCTTGAGCTCGAGCTCCTTGGCCTCGCCCTGCTCCGGCCCGAGGACCGGGTGGTGGCAGCGCAGGTACGTCTGCGCGAACGCGCGCATCGGCTCGGGCTCCTTCTCGCCGAGCGCGAGCGCGAACAGCTTCGCGGTGCCCGCCTCGCGGTCGCCGCGGCCGCTCGGGTCCTGCCCCGGGTCGAAGTCCTGCGGCTTCATGTGCGCGAGGAGGTACCGGCGCGCGAAGCCGTTCAGCGTGGGGTCGGCGCGCCGCGCGAGCGCGAGCAGCCAGGGGAGGGTGAGCTGCCGCGGCGTCACGATCTTCGGGTTGCCGAGCACCTCCAGCGCGACAGCGCGCGTCTCGGCGCTGAAGACGAGCCCCTTCAGGCGCTCGACGCTCTCGGCCGTCAGGTCGGGCAGGGCGTCGGCCTTCTGGAGCCATGTCGCGACGGTGCGCCCGATGCTCTTCCGCGTGAGCGCGTCGAGCAGCCACGGCGTCCCGATCGCCGCCACCGGGTACTTGCCGAGCGCGTCCAGCGCCGTCTCCGTCGCGCGGTCGTCGTCCTCGTGGCGCGGGTCGTCGAGCACGCGCACCCAGAACCCCGTCCCGAGCTCGCCGGGGCGGTACCTGGCCTTGAAGTGCGCGGCCGCCCACCGCTTCTGCGCGGGCTCGCCGTAGATCATGTCGATGAGGAAGGGCTCGGGCAGCTCCGCGCGGTCGAAGCTCTCGCCCAGCGCCTTGGCGGCCCAGGCCTCGGTCTCGCCGTGCGTGAGCAGCCGCCCCAGGAGCTCGTGGCCGAGCGCGCGCGGGCTCCTGCCCTGGAGCGCCGCCGCCGCGAACGCGCGCGTGTCCTTGTGCGCGGAGGCGAGCAGGCCGGCGAGGCGCTCCGCGTCGAGATCCGCCGCGTGCGCCCTGGCGTACTCGATCGCGAACGCGCGCGCCTTGGCGCTCGGCGAGTCGAGCAGCGCGAGCGCGGCGTCGTGCAGCCCGAGGCTCCGCAGCTTGCTCTGGTGGAGCTCCGGCGAGCCGAGCAGCGTCTCGATCAGGAAGTCGTGCGCGCTCGCGAGCGGCCGGAAGGCGAGGCGCGCGAGCCACGCGGGCGTCACGCTCCGCAGCGCCTCGGGGAAGTCCTTCCTGAGCCCCTGGATCGCGAACCTGGCGGGCGGATCGGCCTCGCACGTCGACAGGAGGAGCATCAGCGGGTCGGGCGATCGCCGCCACGCCTCGTCGAAGGCGCGGTGCTTCACCATGTCGCTCGGCGGGACGCCGCCGTGGAACGAGCGCCCGTCGTACTTGCCCGCGCGGTGCGCCCAGACGTGGTTCGCGACCCAGAGGTCGCCGAACCGCGTGTCCGGCGTGTAGTGGCGGAGCACCTCGACGGCGAACTGCGGGTAGAGCTCTGGCACGCTGCGGCCGAGCTCGCGCAGGAAGCGCCACGCGCGGCGCCGCATATAGATGAGCGTCCCGCGCGAGACCTCGCGCCGCCCGCCGCGCGCCACCTCGGTGTCGAAGCGGAACGCGAGCACACCGAAGAGCTCCGCGTCGAGGCGCGCCTCGGCGAGCTTGTAGATGCGCTTGAGCCCGCCCCACGCGCCGAAGACAAGGGGCGCGCTCCTGGCGACGTCGCGCAGCGCGCTGCGCCCCGCGTCCGTGCCCTCCTCGTAGATGCGCACGAGCAGGTCGGCGAGCTCGAGCCGCGGCGGCGGGGCGGGATCGAGCTGCGCGAGGAAGCGCTTCCACGCGTCGGTCGCCCGCTCGCGCCGCTGCTCGGGGGTGCGCAGGCCCTGCGCGCTCGCGAGCAGCCGCAGGAACGCCGGGAAGGTCAGCGCGCCCTCGCGGGGCGGCGCCTCCGGGGTGGGCTCCGGCTGATCGAGGTAAGCCTCGATGGTCTCGGCGAGGGAAGGTGAGCCGCTCGCGGCGAGCTGCTTGACGTTCGCGATGTCGATCGGGTTCGGTGAGCTCGCCAAGGCGCCTCCCGCAGCGGATGGCCTGAGAGAATCGCGATCCCGGCGGATCAGGTCAAGCAGAGTCGCTCCGGCGACGACGGAAGCGTCGCCTCGCGCGACGGATCTCGGTGTCGCTCATTCGCCCACGTCCGCGCCGACGAGACGCCGCGCCGCGCGCTCGGCGCGCAGCTCACGCCGCGCGCATCCGCTGAACGCGCTGCGCGACGTGCGGGTCGCCGCCCGCGTCGAGGCTCGCGAGGTAGTCCTTCAGCGACCGCCCGCTGCGGGCGAGGTGCGCCTCGAGGTGCGGCGAGAGCGCCTTCCATCGCAGCGTCCATCCGGCCTCGGCGCTCATCGAGCCGTGGTGCGGTCGGTCCACGAGCAGCGCGCCGATCCGGAGCCCGAGCTCCGGGTCGCCGAGCTCCTCGAGCTGCCGCTCCAGGAGGGCGAGCGCTCCGGCTGCCGGTGAGGTCGCGGGCGGGGCCTTCCATGTGTCGCGCACCGCGCGCGCGAACGCCGCGGCGTCGAGCTCCGAGAGCAGCTCGATCGCGCGCACGAGCGGCAGCCGGTCGGGCGCGTTCGGCGCGACGACGCGGGCCATGAGCGCGTCCAGCGCGGCCGACAGCGNCGGGCCATGAGCGCGTCCAGCGCGGCCGACAGCGCCGCGTCCGCCGCGGGGT
>NZ_JEMA01000449.1 GCF_001589285.1 Sorangium cellulosum
CCCGTCGTCGTCCGGCCGAGCGAGGCCGCGCCGCGGGACCCCGTCGCGCTCCTCGCCGAGATCGAGGAGGCGATCGCCGCGGCGGCGCCGCCGGCGCTCGTCGCTGTCGCGCGCGCGGCGCTGGATCCGCTCCGCGCCGCCCTGGGCGTGCCCGGGGCGGCGCGCGATCCAGCGGCGCTGCTCCCGGCCTTCGAGCAGGCGGAGGACATCCTCGAGGCGCTCCTCCTCCTGCCGGCGCGGCCCCCGCCCCCCGTGGAGAGCTGATGGGCGCGGCGAGCGCGGCACCGCCGGGCCGCGAGGGGGGCGCGCTGCCGTGAGCCTCTGGATCATCGTCGTGTTCGCGGTGGTCGGGGTCGCGCTGGTGATCCTCGCCGTGATCCTGCTCGTCCGGCAGCAGCGCCGCGCGCCGAAGGCGCCGAGCGCGCCCTCGCTCGGCGCGGCGTGGTCGCGCTTCGTGCGCGGCCTGCCGGCGAGCGCCCGGCGCGACCCGGTCGTCGTTGTCCTCGGCGAGCGGCTCGCGGGCAAGTCGCGGCTCGTCCTCGCCGCCCTCGAGCAGGGCGGCGGCCCCGCGCTGGCGGCGCCGGACGCGCCCGACGATCCGCGGCTCACCCTCTTCGCCGGCCGGCAGGCGCTCGTGCAGGAGATCTCCGGCGACCTCCTCGAGGACACGCGCGCCGAGGCCCGGGACGCCCTGCGCGAGCTCTGGGAGCCGCTCTCGCTGGAGGTGCCGCTCGTTGTCGTCGTGCTCGACGCGGGCGCGCCCTCGTGGTCGCCTGTCGGGCTGCGTCGGCTGGGCGCGCTCGCGCGCGCGAAGGTCGACCTCCTCACCGCGCTGCGCGGCACGCCGCCGCGGGTGCGCGTGTGCCTGACCCACCTCGACGAGGCGGCGGAGGGCTTCCGCGAGCTCGCGCCGATCGCCCGCGACGCCGGCCACACAGCGGAGCTGACCCCCGCCGGCCGCAGCGCGTCCGAGCTCTCCGCCGCTGTCGCGCCGCTCGGGACCTACGTCTCCCCGGCGCTCGCGACGCTGTCGCCCGAGGCCCTCGGGCGGGTGACGCGGTTCCTCACCGTGTCCGGCCCCGGCCTGCTCGGCGCGCTCGCGCCGTTCCTCGACGCGCTGCTCGGCGGCCGCGGCGCCGCCGCCCCGTCGCTCGAGGGCATCGTGCTGGCGGGGCTGCCGGAGGGGGAGGGCGGCGCCGCCGTCCTCCTCGGCGATCCGCTCTCCTTCGACGGCGCGCTCGTCGATCGGGACGCGCGCGTGTTCGACCGCCGGCGGGCGAGGGCCGCGGCCCTCGCCGTGGCCGCGGGGGCGGCGCTGCTCCTCGGCGCCTACGGCTGGCACCTCCACGTGCTCGGGCGCGCCGGCGACGCGGTGGATCGGCTGGAGAGGGCCGCGGAGGACGCGCGGCGCGCGCCGCCGAGGAGCTGGCCCGCGAACGCGAGGGCCCGCGAGGCCGAGGCCGCCGCGGCCGACGCGCTCTCCTCCGCGCTGCGCCCGCTCTGGCCCCCGCTGCGCGTCGCGTTCCCGTCCGACAAGCAGGACCTTGTCGCGCGCTTCCTGACGAGCCTGCGCGAGCTCTACCTCCTGCCCCGCGCGCGCGGCGGCGAGCGGGGCGGGCGCATCTACGCCCTCTCGCTGCTCTACGCCTCCAGGGACAGCGCGCTCGGCGAGCGCATCCGGAGCGCGCCCGACGCCTGGGCCGCGGCGCTCGACATCCCGGCGCGGGTCGCGCTCGACTACATCGATCGCAGCGAGCGTCCCTGGTCCGGCAGCGTGGCGCCGCCGTCGGGCGGCGAGGCCGAGGTCTCGCTGGCGGACTGGGAGGGCTGGCTCGGCGCGCTCGACGAGGCGCTGCGGCGGGAGACCCTCGGCCAGGACGGGCTCGACGCGCTGCAGAAGCAGGGCGCCGCGCTGTCCGCGTCGATCGGCGGCGCGGTCGAGGTGGACGGGCTGGACGCCGTGATCGAGGAGCTCAGGGCCGTGCGCGGCGACGAGGAGGTCGACGCGCTGCTCGGGCCGGTGGCGGCCCGGCGGCGGGAGCCGCGGTGGGTGACCGAGAACCGCGAGGCGCTGGAGGGGCTCCTCGCGATGGTGGGGCAGGGGAGCCTCGCCGTGCCCTCGGCGAAGGGCAAGAGCCTGCGCGAGGCGCTGAAGGATCTGGCTGTCGTCGGGGGTGACGCCGGCGCGAAGGCCGCCGTCCACGCGATCGTCGTCGACGGCCGCGCCACGCGCACCTACGAGACCCGGGCGTTCTCCGATCTGCTCCGCTCGAGCCGGTCGGGCCTGTACGTGCGGGCCTTCGTCGACGACGTGGGCGCCGCGGGGCGGTCGCCCTTCTTCGCGCGGGCCTCGGACTACCCCGCGGTCGGCCTGGGCGACGCGCGCCAGCGCGGGGCCACCCGGAGCCTCCCGGGGACCTTCACGGCGCGGGCCGTGGACGCCGAGATCAAGCCGCCGCTGCTCGCGTTCGACGCCGCGCTCGAGGGCGCGCGGGTGCCCCGCGACGAGCGGGCCGCGCTCACCCGGCTTGTCGCCGACGGCGTCGCGCGCCACGCGTCCGAGCACCGGGCGGCGCTGTGGGCGTACGTCTCGAGCTTCCGGCTCGACGTGACCTCCGCCGCGGGTCTCCGCGCCGATCTGGAGGCCATGATCGGCCCGGCCTCCTGGTTCACGGACTTCTGGGTCACGGTGGCGGACAACGCGCGCGTGGAGCCCGAGGGCAACGCCTATCTCCAGGTGCTCGCGGACGCGCTCGCCGCGTTCCGGCCGATCGTCGAGGTGATGGCGGGCGAGAAGGGGAAGTATCCGGGGCTCGACGCCTACTACGCGGTGATCTCGCCGATGCTGCCCTCGCTCGACGACGGCGCGCCGGCGGCGCCTGGCCCGGCCGACGCGCCGCTCGCGGATCGGCTGCCGCCGATCGGGAAGCTCGGGCTCGCGATCCTCGACGTCGACAAGCCGGCGCCGCTGCAGCAGGTGACCGCGTGGCTGGACGGGGCGCGCATCCACGAGAAGGCGCAGCGCGATCCGTTCCTTGCCCCCGTGGCGCTGGCCTACGGGATGGCGCTCCAGCGGGTGGAGCGGACGATCGAGGCGGCGTGGCGGGAGCAGGTGCGGCCGCAGGTGGCGCCGTTGCTCGCGCGGTTCCCGCTGGATCCGCGGGGCGAGGTGGAGGTGTCGCCGGAGGATCTGCTGGCGGCGGTGGGGCCGAAGGGGACGTTCCGGTCGGGGGTGGATCAGCTCCTCGGGCCTGTGTGCCGGAAGGGGAGCGCGGCCGGGTGCACGCCGAAGGCGCCGGCCGGGTCCCGCGCGGTGCGGGTGCCGGGGGAGGCGGTGGAGCTGGCGGGGTGGGCGGAGAAGCTCGCAGCGGCGCTGTGGGACGACGGGGGGAACCCCAGGGCGATCGCGCTCCAGGTGCGGCCGCAGGCGCTCCCGGAGGTGCAGTACGGGGCGGGGATCGGGGTGACGCGGTCGTTCCTGCGCTCGGGCGAGACGACTGTCTACGGGTTCAACCAGGCGCCGGCGTGGCGCGCGCTGCCGGTGACGTGGTGGACGTCGAGCGCGGCGAGCGCCGGGATGGAGCAGACGCTGGTCGGGGCCAGCGACACGCGGGCGCAGACGATCGAGATCAGCGGCTCTGCGTGGCGGTTCTACCGGCTGCTCTGCCGCGCGGCGGCGGGATCGGCGGGGGTGGTGACCTGGCCGTTCGATCCGCCGGTCTCGTTCGACATGCAGCCTGCCCCGTGGGCGCTCGTGGTGCCGCCGGGGAACCGGGGTCGGCGCTGCGTGAGCGCGGTGGCGACGGACTAGCGGGCGCTCCCGCGCGGGGGATGCTGTGTGATTGCGGCGAAGGTGTGAGGCGATTAGGGCCGCTATCGCAGGCTCGGACCCGGGATCGGCGCCGCCGGCCTCGAGTGCAAGCGTAGCCGAGTGTCGCGGCTGCCGCCTGTGTCGGCGAGAGCACGGTGAGCGGCTACCTGGCGCGAGCGGAGAAGTCGGGCTGAGGACGTCCTTGAAGTCCTGGCGCAACTAACCGCGTACGCCGGATCTCTTTGCAAGATCATACACTTGCGCGGCCCAGACCAGCACCGCGTGCGCCGCACGGGCGGCGGGATCCATCGCACCCATCGCGTCCAGGATGGCAAATACTCGTTGTCGCCCGTCTTCGTCACCCTCGGACCAACGGCTCATTGCTTCGTCGAGCGGTGAAATGCGGCAAATCGGCGGACGGGCGTCACGAGGTTCGGGATCGTTCGGCGATCCAGGAGTTGCCTCGTCCAAGACTGCTCGAGCGAGCGCCAGCAGCGCCGTCGCCACCTTGCCCGCTGGAGCACTGTAATACGCGTTGAAGCCCTCTTCGATGAGTGCCTGCACATGACTCTTGCTCAGCGGCACGATGCGCCATTTCATTCGATCAATCAAGGGCTTGATGTCCGATCCTTTACTTTCGGCTCCCATGAGTCCTCCGTTGATGCGCCGACGGATCTCGACCTCCCGGAGCTCCGATGGTCTTCATCTCGGAACAGCACCTACGCCTCTATCCTCGACGGATGCCGAGCGGACGCTTGATGCTCCGCATCGGTCGGGTAGTTCCTTGCGACCCGTGGCGTTCGGACACCGTGCGTTCGAGCCAGGCGAGGCGTTCATTCCCACTCGAACGGCGACTCACATCGACTGCTTGTTGCAGCTAGTCTGCTCCCTGGCTTCCTACGCCCGGCAGGGTCGTGCCCAGTGGCGAACGCTCAACGTCCTCCCAATCGGCGCCTCGTGCAGGCATGGATCCGCCGTCGTCTTGCTGTACCGGAAAGCTCGTGAGCTCGGCAGCGCGACACGCGAACTCAGCCCCCGACATTGTGCGAGCAGGGAGCGGCGGCCTCAGCCGCGGCCGTGGAGGCGGCGGGAGCTTCGCCCGTGGGCTCCTGGACGCGCCCTCAAGGGGCGGCACCACGGGCGGAGGTACGTCGAGCGCGCGAGCGGGCACGGCGGGCGGCTCGGGCGGTGGCACCGGCCTTGGCGCTGGCGCCATCGCGGTCCCCCCCGCGCTCTCCCGCCTGGTGATGGGCTCCCCGAGCTTGACCACCACGGTGTCCTCCGCGTCGGTGCGGTATGCATCGTGCAGGCGCCATAGGCGCTCCCAGTAACGAGCAGGCGCGCCCGTGAACATCTCAAGCTGACGCGCGAGGCCGGGCGTGATCGGAAGCTCGCTGTTCAGCAGCCGCTCCACGTCCCTCGGTTCTAGCCCCGTGTTCTCGGCCAGCTTTTGCCGCCATGCGGGGATCGTCGCGCAGAACGATTCGATGACCCTGCCCGGCCAGGGGACCGGACGCGCCCCGGCGCCGGTCGTCGCGGCGATCAGCGCATCCACATGGCAGTCCAGCAGGCGCTGGCATCGCCCGAGCTCCCGCTCCGCCTTCTCCTTCGCCTCGGCGAGGGTAGGGGCCTCGTCGTCATGCGCCTGCTCGCGCGCCTCGCGCAGCCCGCGTTCGCGTCCCATCGCCTCGCGCGCCGTGACCGCGAAACCAATGGCGACGCAGGCGATCATCGCGAGCCCGAGCGGCGAGACGAGCCATATCGCACCCAGCACTTCCTCCATGCGTTCCTCCTCCTGGACGTGCGCCTTCTTGCCAGACGCGAGACGGAGCTCGGCCTTCTGCTGTCGACGACAGCACCGGAGCTACCGCCTGTTAACGGGCGGTGAACAGTCGACAGTTCAGCGAATCTGCCTGAGTAGCGCTTCGCGCTCCGCAGCGAACGGCCCGCGCGGGAACTCTCGCGCGTGAGCCTCGAGCAGCGAGCGCGCCTCGAGGTAACTGAGGGCGGTATGGGCCTCGATCGCCCTCCGGGCCTTGTTGACCAGGCTTCTCTCCCTCTGGGGGACGGCGGGGCGCACGGCGCCCGCCGGCGAGGCGGGACGAGGGGCCGTCGTCACCGCGGGAGCGGCCGTGCTGCTCACGACAACCCCAACGCCGGCGTTGCTATCTCCGACCGGCGACGAGGCGGCGTGCGCGGCGATGGCGGCGCCGTCTGCTGGCAGGGCGGGCGCAACGACATCCTCTGCGGTGGGCGCGGGCTCAACCGCCCGCACGGCCGCCGGCCGCAGCCACGATGTCAGGCCGGGCACGGGCGCCGCGCCGGAGACGAGCGCGCCCGCCACAGCGACGAACGTCCCCTGCACGAGCAGCCTCACCCCGAAACGGCGCAGGGTCGCCACCCACGACGCGCGCTCGCGGAACCCGAAGGCGAGCGGTGCCGCAACGCAGGCGTCCTTTCCCCAGCCGCGAGAATCCTGATGCGCCTGCCACCGGCGCATCTGCGCGTTCAGCTCCTCGCGCGCCCGCCGGTACTGCGTCTGCACCGTCCGGATGTTGAGCCCGAGCTCGGCCGCGATCTCGACCAGCGGTGTCTCCTCCAGCTCGTGCCGGATGAGGATGTCCCGGTACTTGAGGTCGACCTGAGCGATCAGGCGTCGCATGAGCTCTGCCCGCTGCCGCAGGCGGAGCAGGTCTTCCGGCGTGGGGCCCCCTCCATGGAGATCGCGCTCGTCGAAGGACGTCAGGACCTCGCCGCGGCGGCCCGCGTCGCGCACATGATTGCGCGCCTGGTTGAGCGCGATCGTGACGCGGTACGGCGCCGAATCCCCGCCCTGCTCGATCCGCTGGTCCGCCTCCAAGCCCCGCAGCAGCGCCTCCTGCGCGACGTCCTCCGCGTCTCGCACCGGGACGCCCTGGCGGACCACCAGGCGCCGGAAGAGGTCGAAGCCGATGGAGGTGAGCGCTGGCTTGGCCACGGCGGGTAGCACACCTGAGCAGCCCTGAAGGCTTCAAGAAAATGAAGGGGTGGCCAACTTCGGTCGGACAATGTGCGCCATTGTGGGAGACCCGTGTGCCCCCTCCTGCAGTTCCGTCGCGGCGGAACGGACCAACGCATTCCTGGATGGCTCTGTTCTTTCTCATATGTGGATCATTTGACTGAGATCCCCGAGGGTTGACGCCGCGACGACGGCGTCAGTACCGTCGCGGACCATGCGGAGCGCTCTATGCTCACTATCGATCTGTTGGATGCTGGTTGCCTCCACCGGCCTTGTGAGCCCGGCCAGCGCTCAGGACATCGCCGGGACGCCGCGACGAAGCGATGGGTCGACAGTGAAAGACCTCGTGCGCGCCGGGCAGAGGGCGCGTGCGGCGGGAAAGTGGACAGAGGCCCATGATGCCTACAAGAGAGCCCTGGAGGCAGCAGAGCCATCGTCGACGACGGAGCGAGAGCGCGCGGAGATCGCCGGGGAGCTCGGGCTCTGCGCGCTGAGGTTGCGCAGCTACCGCGACGCGGCCGAGCACCTCGCCTGGAGCCTCGAGCAACGCGAGGCGCTCCCTGTGGCCCTCCAGCTCCGCTTCGAGGCCGGATTGCGGAAGGCAACTGCGCACGTCGCGACGCTGTTGCTCGCGATCGATCCGCCGGACGCCGCGGTGGTCCTCGACGGCAAACCCGTCGGCAGGATCGCGCGGACCCACGTGCTGTTCGTCGAGGCCGGGGATCGCATGGTGCGAGCGGGCGCGCCGGGACGTGAGGAGTCGCTCCACATGTTCACCGCCATCCCGGGACAGCAGCACAAGATGGTGATCCAGTTGTCGCGCTCCTCGGGCAGTACCAAGGAAGTGGCGGAGGGAGCGCCGAAGGAGACACCCAGGGCGCTGAGCGCTACGCTCCCTGTTCGGTCGCAGGCCCCCAGCCCGCCCCTCAGCCCGTGGGCTTCATGGCCGGGGACGCTGCGTGTCGCGGGGATCGCCGTCACGACGGCTACCGTGTCGGTGGGTAGCCTCCTCATGATCCGGGCCAGCAGGCTTGACGGCGACCTGAGCGAGCGGCGGGACGGGCTCGACCGCGATCCGACGACGAGCACGTCGATGTGCTGGCAAGCGCCGCAGCGCTCCGCGTGCGCTGAGCTGCTCCGTCTGCGGGACGAGCGCAACCTCTCCGGCGTCGCGGGCACGGTCCTGGTCATCGCAGGGGGCGTGCTCGGGGCGGCGACCGCCGCGTCCTTCTTCTCCTTCCTGGGACCCACGCCGGCTCAGGAGCGGATCCACGTCTCGCCCGTGGCGACCGGGCACGGGATGGGCGTGAACATCGGGGGGCTGTGGTGAGGACACAGGGAGCCGTGGAGACGCGTTCGCGGGAGGACCGAAGCACGAGGACGTCGGTCCTGGCGCTCGCGCTCTGCGCGTGGAGCGCCAGCTCATTGACGGCGTGCACGTACGCCGACGTTTGCTGGGACGTGTATGCGTGCGCGCCCGATCCGGAGCCGCCGCCCGGGCCGTGCGAGGGGCACCCCCAGAGCGCGCCGGCGCTCGACCAGTGCGGGGTGTTCGTCCGCGAGCAGGGCAACGACGACAACCCCGGCACGAAGGATGCGCCGGTGAGGACGTTGCAGCACGCCGTCGGGCTCGCCGCGAGCGGGCGAGGCAACGGCGAGGCGCCGACCCGGCGCGTGTACGCGTGCGGCGGGGCGTTCGAGGAGGCGATCACGCTGCCCTCGGGCGTCGACCTCTGGGGCGGCCGTCGCTGCGATGGCGGCGATTGGTCGTACGGGGGGTCGTTCGGGGGGCCTGATGCGTTGACCACCATCGCGCCGCCGGCAGGGATCCCGCTGCGCGTCCTCGGGGCAGAGGAGGACGCCACGGGCGCGACGTCCATGATCTTCGGCGTGCGCGTCGTGGCGGCGCCTGCCTCCGCGAGGGATGGCAGATCGTCGATCGCGGTGATCTTGAGCTCCGGTGCCAGGGCCGTCGTGCGATCGAGCGAGGTGCAGGCCGCCGACGGCAAGGACGGGGAAGCAGGCGAGGACGCGCCCGCGGACCGCGCGCAGGACGGCGCGCTGGGCAACGACGGCGCGGACGCCTGCACGGCGGATGTCGTGAAGGGGGCCCGACCGGTCGTGACCGTTTGTGGCGATGGCACCGAGTCGACGGGCGGGTATGGGGGTGATGGCAGGATGGATGGAGGCGGCGATGGCACATCAGGACAGCCAGCGCCCGCGGAGAATCCGGAAGGCCACGGTCTTGGCGGGGCCGGCGCGGCGGGTGAGAGATGCAAGCCGGGTGAGGACGGCGCCAAGGGCGACGACAGCGCCCGTGCTGCCGGCGCGACGGGCGTGGGGTACCTCGACGTCGACGGCTGGATCGGCGTTCGGGGCGGGGCCGGAAAGAAGGGTGGCATCGGCCAGGGCGGGGGCGGCGGCGGCGGCAGCAGATCGCGCGGTCCCATGACGGCGTGTCGCGCAGGTCTGCCGCAGGGCGGCGCGGCCGGCGGCTCCGGCGGCGGCGGCGGCTGCGGTGGCCTCGGAGGCAAGGGGGGCGGCTACGGCGGCGCGAGCATCGGGTTCATTGCCTTGCAGGGGAGCGTCCTGACCATTGAGGACAGCGAGGTCGTCACGGGCGATGGTGGCCGCGGTGGCGTCGGCGGAACGGGCCAACTGGGCGGGGTTGGGCGGTCCGGGGCCCCCGGCGGGCTTGGTTACGCTGGAACCGAAATGTGGCACGCGTGCGGCGGTGGCAATGGCGGCGACGGCGGCCGCGGGGGTGATGCCGGTGGCGGCCTCGGCGGCCACTCGTTCGGGATTGCGTCGGTGGCCGCCACGGTGACACTTGCCTCGGATGCGATCGTCACCCAAGGCAGCGGCGGCGAGGGCGGGCTCGCCGGCAACGCAGCCTCGGGGGACGAGTGGGGCCAGGGGCTGACAGGACACTCCGAGTTTTGGTTTCGGTTCGATGCGCCCGACCCGGAACCGCCGCGATGAACCACCCTGTTCCGGCGACCCACGACAGGAGAGGCCCATGAGAAAGACGACCGCTGCAGCCGTGTCCCTCATGCTGTCGCCGTGGGCGACCGGCTGCGGGACCGCCCCCGGTCCAAGCGATGCTGGCGGACCGCCCTGCGATGGCGCCTTGTGCCAGGGCGATGAGCCGCCGGAATCGGTCTGCCTGGAGCATATCGCGTCCGGCATTCTCGACGATGGTTGCGGCGTGTTCGTCGCCAGGCTCTACGGGGGCGGCGATGACAAGAACCCCGGAACGAAGGCGAAGCCCCTGCTCTCCGTTCAGCACGCCGTCAACCTGGCGCGCACCCGACGAGGGCGCGTCTTCATTTGCAATGGTAGCTTCAGCGAGAGCGTGCGATTGCCGTCTGGCGTCGATCTCCTGGGAGGATTCAACTGCCTGCACTGGGTGCGCGACGACAGAAAAAAGGTGTCAACGCTGTACAGCGGAGGCACAAACTACGCCGGTCCGCTGGTGTTCGTCGAGCCGGCGAGCCCGAGCGATACGGGCGCCGCGGACGGTGTATCGACGATCGCTGACATGTTCTTGGCCGGGAATGGGTCGATCTCGATGATGATCGAGCCGAACACGGCCGTGGAGATCATCCGGAGCGAGATCCGGGCCGACTACGGACGGCCTGGCGATGATGGCGAGGAGTGGCCCTGGCCGAACCGAGCAGCGACCGGCCCCGACGGGCTGTACGGCGGGGACGCGTGCACCGCCGCCACCGTCGCCGGGGGTCCGGCGGTGGTGACCCCCTGTGAAGGCGGCGCGCCGAGCACCGGCGGCAAGGGCGGCGACGGGCTGCCCGACGGCGCCGAGGATGGCGAAGCCGGCGCCCCGGCCCCGACGCCGAACCCCACGAGCTCAGGGCGCGGCGGCCATGCGGACCGGGAGAACGCCGGCTGCCACGGCGGGTCTCCCGGCAGTTCTGGGGCCCTGGGCACGGTCGGGCCGGGCGGCGAGGGCATCGGGCGCATCAGCGAGATGGGCTGGGAGGGCGACACGGCCGGCGAGGGCGGCAGGGGCATGCCTGGTCAAGGTGGCGGCGGTGGCGGCGGCCGTCGCGGCGGGCTCGCCGTGTGCGGCGTGGCCTCGAAGGGCGGCGCCGGCGGCGGCTCCGGAGGCGCCGGCGGCTGCGGCGGACGAGGCGGTCGAGGGGGCGCGAACGGGCACCCGAGCATCGGGATCGTCGCGCTCCACGGCGCGAAGCTCACGGTGCGCGACAGCGTGATCACGTCACGCGGCGGGGGACCGGGGGGCGACGGGGGCCCGCCGGAGCGCGGTGGGCCAGGCGGTCGAGGAGCGCCGGGGGGCGCCGTCGGGGACGGCACCTGGTCGTGTGGCGGAGGGTCGGGCGGCTACGGCGGCGAGGGCGGTTTCGGCGGCCCGGGGCGCGGCGGCGACTCGATCGGCATCGCCTACCGCGACGAGGACCAGCTCACGCTCGAGGGGGTCACCTTCGAGATCGGGCCGCCGGGCAAGGGCGGCATGAGCTGGAACCATGACGGCAGCACGACGTCGGGAGCGGACGGCACCGCCGTCGAGACGCTTCGTTTCCCTGAATAGGAGCAGCGCGCATGAATCCGCAGTTCAAGGGTTTGCCGACCGACGCGTGGGTGCGCTCGGCGCACCCGCGCGCGGCCGCAGCCCCGGCCGTTGGGCCGGCGGAGGAGCACCGACGATGAAGATCGAGCGCGTGCGAGCCCTGTCCTTCGAGGTAGATGCGGTGGACGTGGCGTTCTGGGACGAGGATACCCTTCTCGTGACCACGCCGTCGGCCGAGCTGTGGCGTGTCGCGGTGGAACCGCGGATACAAAAGGCCGAGCTGGTGTTTGCTGCTGACCAGATTTTGGACCCTGTATCGCGTGCGCTCGGTACGGTGGTGGCGAGCCCGGCAAGCGGCGGGTATCCGCGGCTGGCGGTCTCGCGCGAGGCCGGGGTGGCCGCGGTCAACACGCACGATATGGTCCTCCTCGCATGCCCGCTGCAGGGCGAGGGCGGCCCACGGCTCGTGTCGTATGGCTGGGGCCAGTATTACCCTCGCATGGCGTTCTCTCCCGACGCATCTCGGCTCATGGTCTGTGACGATGCTTTGGTCGTCTTCGATACGGGCTCGTGGCGCTGGCACAGAATGCAAGGAGACGCGAACATCTGCGCATGGCATCCGCGGGAGCCATGGCTGCTTGGTCTCGAACCGACCACCGGGAAACTTCGCTGGTCGGACCTGCAGGACATGGACAATCCCCGAACTTGGTCCGCAGGCGCGCTCGACCCCACGCAGTGGGATGATGACGTCGTGGGCATCGCCATCGACGCCACAGGGGAACGACTCGTCGCGGCATACCGCCATCCGGATCGGATCGAATGGTGGGAGCTCGATCCGCTTCATCGAGTCGACACTCGTCCCGTGCAGGCCGGAGAGGTTCTCGCCTTGGAGCACGGCCGTGAAGCTGGCTTGTTCGCGGCGGTGGCCGAGCTCGGCGTTCAGCTCTGGGGCTTCGAGTCACGAGAGCCCATCTCCGACGTGATCCCAGACGTCTCCGAAGTCAAATTCAGTCCTTCCGGTCTTTGCTTTGTGACGCTGAGCCGAGCGTCGGACAATCCGTACCCGGTTGCGCCTAGCCGGACGGGATGCACCTCGATCCTCTGGCGGGCTTCGATATGATGGATGAGGAGTCCGATTATCAGGCCGCGCAGGACAACGCGGTTCCGTTTGCTCGGAGTGCTTCCATTTGTGGTACTGCTTTGCTTGTTCCGTGGCGCCGCGGCCACGTTCAGGTCCGGGCTCGGGTGGCCAGCTTCAGCGACACCCCAGTAGCCTCCGCGATGCGTAGAGCAATGTCACGCACCACGTCGAACCGAGCAGCTCCAGGTAGAGCATGGTGCCCTCGCTGCGACATCGATCAGCACGATTTGTGTCACCCAGGAATGCTTTTGAGGTCGACAGCAGCAGCTTCGGCGATGCGCTGAACCAGCGTGTCCAACGGTTCAGGGCGCGACGTGGCGACGCGCATTAACAGACCTTGATACTCGAGCTGATTGATGATCAGAACAATGCCGGATCTCTCGCCGCAGAACGTGATTGCGTCAGAAAACCATTGAGGAACAAATACCATTCGAAGCGCCTCGGCACGAGCAGCATCGACCGCAGGCTTGGGGTTTGCCGTGGCATAGGCGTCGGAGTAGCGCAGTTGCCTGGGCCGATACCGCATATACGCGTGCTTGCAAAGAAGCTTCTCCAATGACCCGGCCCACAGGCCATCCTTTTGACCGTCAGAGCTGAAGAAGACGCGCCCTGGTGGTTGACGCTCAAGATACACCTGCTCGACGATGACGCCATCGACGCCGAGTAGTACGCAGTCGTCCGGGACACTCTCTTCGCCCGTTGCGACGACCTCCTCGTAGAAGGAGATGACATCGGAGACGTCCGTGCTCAGCTCATCGTTGCTGATGATCCTGTCGTCCCCATGTCCCATCAAGGCGAGGAAATCGCGGTAGTCGGACGGGAGAGGATGCCCGGACACCGATTCGAGTTTTCTTATTTCGTCCTGTGTGGCGCCGCGGATGCGCGAGGATATGGCCGGGTCGAACCTGCTGGCGTACTCGATGAAGCTTCTCATGGCGCTATGCTTCCGGTGGTGGTCGACGAGCTGCCGTCTATTTGGCTTCAGTCGGAGACGGAATCACGAGCGGCGGGGCGTTCAGTGGAGAAGGCGCCGGCGCGCGTGGTCCATTGGCGATAATATCTTCGTTGCACACGCAGCTCCGACACGGATTCATGTCACGGCTGCCGGCTTCGGCAAATAATCACTTCTCATTCAATTCAAGGTCGACGGCAGCAGCTTCGGCAATGCGCTGAGCTACGGCCTCTAACGGCTCGAAATTCGGCGCGGCTACGCGCAGCCATAGGCCCTGGTGCTCAAATTGATTGATAATCAGCACGGTCTCAGATTTTTCGCCGCAGAATGTGATCGGATCGGAGAACCATTGGGGTTCGAAGCCCATTCGAAGCGCCTCGGTGCGGGCGGCGTCGATTGCTCGTCTGGGGTTTGATGTTGCATAGCTCGCGGAACAGGGAAGTTGTTTGGGTCGGTACCGCATGTACGCTTGCTTGTGGAGAAGCTTCTCTAGTGAGTCCGACCACATGCCGTGCTTTTGACCATCCGCGCTGTCGAAGACGCGTCCTGGACGTTGGTGCTCAAGATATATTTGCTCGACGCTGACGCCGCCGATGCCGATTATGATGCAGTCGTCTGGGACGCTGTCTTCGCCTGTTGCGATGTTCTCTTCATAGAACAAGATGACGTTGGTGATGTCAGTGCGTATCCCGTAGCCGCTGATGATCCTGTCGTCTCCATGCCCCATCAGGGCGAGGTAGTCGCGGTAGTCGGGAGGGAGGGTGTGCCCGGATATCGATTCTAGTTTTTTTATTTCTTCTTGCGTGGCGCCCCTGATGCGCGATGGCATGACTGGGTCGAATCTGCTGGCGTACTCGATGAAGCTTTTCATGGCATGACGCGTTCAATGTGCTGCCGTTTCTTGATCTTTGGTTGGAGCTGGCATTATGAGCGGCGGGGCAATGGAGGGAGGAGCAGGTGCCGGTGCGGTAGGTCCATTGACGATGATGTCTTCGTTGTGAAGGCAGCTGAGGCACGGGCTCATGTCAGCACTGCCAGGTTGAATAATGTAGTCAGTGTCGGCCGGGTCGCCCCACCATCGCACAGTCATACCCTCGGGGTTTCGGTTTAGGTTCGGGCTCAACTTGGCCTCGACGCACTGGGCGCCGCCTGGAAATGGAGTCCCATCCGGGCGTATCGCCTGTTTGAGCGGAACCTGCGATGGCCCCGTGTAGTTGTACTCAGGTGGCAAATTTGGCATGATTCGGTCATAGATCTTCTGTGTCTTCGTAGGACCCCCAGACACGGCAACGGTCACGTTCCCGTCGCGGTCGACGACCACGCCGACCGCCTTGCTCTTGCCCACGCCCGCCTGATCCATGGCGCTGAACACCCTGTCCATCGCCGCATCGCTCCTCTCCGACAGCCCCGGGTAGCCACGCCGAGGCGGCGCTGGCTGCTGGCCCAGGCGCGAGCCTAGCAGCCCACCGATCATGCCGCCGGCCACGCTGCCGACCGTCCCGCCGATCACCTCGCCGATGCGCGCGCCGAGCTCGCCGCCGTAGTGCCGGCCGACCTTGCCGCCGGCCCAGCCGAGCCCCGCGCCGCCTGCGACCGAGCCGCCGAACCCGGCGAGCGCAGCGCCCCAGCCGACGGCCGCAGCCGCGCCACCCGTGGCGACGATCGCGCCGCCCCACATCACCACGGTGAGCGTCGTCTTCACCCACGGCGGCACCTCGTCCGCCACCGCCATGCCCGGCGCCAGCGCCGTGTCGCCGCCGATGATCACCGTCGCGATCCCCTCGCGCAGGATCGCGCCGCACTCCGTCTTCTCGCTGCTGCGCGCCAGCGGCTTGCCGTTGACGAACGTCGTCGCGCTACCCTGCGCGACGCGCACCACGCCGTGGTCGGCGCACGCGACGATGTCGAGCCCGGCGCGCACAGCGCTGCGGTGCTCCCTGCCGAAGAATGTATCGGGCGAGCCCGTGGCCACCGTCCCCTTGACGTCGCCAGGAATGAGCTCGCCGATGTACGCGCCCGCGAGCCCGCCGCCCGCGCCCGCCGCCGCGATGCCCGCGCCGATGAACACCGCGGCCACGCCGCCGGTGCCGACGACGGCCACGACCGTCGCTGCCATCGCGACGCCTACGACGGCGCCGGTCAACAGACCTGACCACGCGCTGCTATGTGCGATCGAATCGCCGAGCCGAGCCGCTTCGAGCGCCGTCATCGCCAGCCTCGCCGTCAGCTCCGCTCAGCCTTCGGCCACGCGCGCTCAGCGCCGCTCGTCCTGCGCGAACGCCATGGCGTCGGCCTTCACCCCCGGCGCGCCGCCGTGCTCCTCGTCCGCGCCGACGCCGCCCGCGCCGGCCTCGCCCACCGCGAACGTGACGCCGTCTGCCGGTGGCGCCGCGCCCACGTGCGCGATGCCGAGCGCATGCCCACCGAGCCCGCCGCCTCCGATGCCGCCACGCCCGCCGGTGCCGCCGGGACCTCCGGCGCAGCCTGGCCGTAGCCCCGCGGCGTCCTCCGGCACGCCGCCACCAGGACCGCCCGCACCTGCCGCGCCGCCGTCCTGACCAGGACCGCCTGCGCCACCGTCGCCGCCGCGTCCCGTGGCGATCGTCACGTCCTCGAACAGGAGCGTCGCATCGAGGCTCACCAGCGCGATGCTGGACCCGCCCGCGCCGCCGCCCCTTCCGCCCGCGCCACCGCAGCCGCCCGCGCCGCCGGAGCCACCGCTGGCGCCTCCCGCCGAGCCGGCCGTGCACTGGCCTGCAGCAGTGCCGCCCTTGGCGCCGCCGCCACCGCCGCCGCCCTGCGCGGTAGTCCCGGGCGCGCCGTTGCTACCGGTGATGCCCGTGTAGCCGCTCGTTGAGATCTCACCAGCGCCGTGCGCGCCGGCGCCGGGCTCGCCGTCGATGCCGTTGTCGCCCGCGGTGCCCGGCGTGCACGCCGTAGCGACCTCGCCGGCGCCGCCGTTCATCGCGCTGCCTGGACTACCAGGGCTCCCTGCTCCGCCGCTGCTCTGCAGCGCCACACCTCCCACACCGCCGAACGAATCGTCGCTCGGATCATCCGGCGCACCGCACGCATTCACCGGTGCATTCGCCGGCACGACGATCTCCGCCGAGCACGCCGCGTTCCCCGCGCTCCCGTCGCCCCCTCGCTGCGCCGGCTCCGCGTGCGCCGCGCCGTCTTCCCCCGGCGCCGCGTCGCCTGCCTTCAGCGCGCAGCGCACCAGCTCCACCGTCACCGCGTCCGCCACGGCGGCGATCGACGACAGCCCGCGCTTCGCCGGATCGCCCGCGTCGATCCCCTTGGCCACGATCGCCGCATCCTCGATCCGCGCCACCCCCTCGCCGCCCCGCATCACCAGCGGGATCACGCCCTCTCTCGCCGTCAGCGTCGTTCTTGCGCCGTCGCTCGCTCCCGCGTAGGCCCAGCCGCCCGCGCAGTCGAGCCCGCCGTAGAGCGTCACCCCCGCCGGCATCTCCACCGCCGGCTCGGCCTCGAACGTCTCGGCGCACGCATACACCCGCGCCGTCCCGTTCTCCCGCGCCCGCCCGATCGCCGCCCCCAGCGTCCCGAGCGGCGCCGCCTTCGTCCCCTCCGCGCCGTCGTCGCCGGCCGCCGCCACGAACACGCCGCACGCGTCGTCGACCGGCGCTCCGCTCTCGCTCGGCACGCACGTCGACGGCACGCCGCCGCCCCCGGTCGCGCCCGACGCCTCCGGCGGACAGGTCTGCGACCGCTCGCACGGCGAGCTGCAGCCCCCGGCCAGGCTGCTCCCTGCCGCCGCCGCCATCCCCAGCGCCGCGCTCGCCACCGCGACCTGCCAGCCCCTCGCCTTCGGCCTGCCTCGCATCGGCTCCCTCACCGCCTCCAACGCCTCACCTTGCCGCCGCGCCCACACGTCAGAAGCGCCCCGCCACGCCGACCCCTCCGCCTCCGGGCGCAAGCCACGGCGCCGCCGTCACCTGCGCCCTGCCCTCGCCGTCTCCCGCGGACCTCGACCACAGCACGTACCCCGCGGTCGCCGCGAGCGCCGCGCCCCCCACGACGTACCCGACCACCGCCGCGCTCGTGAGCGCATCCAGGTCGTCGACCGCCTCCGCGAGCCTCGCGCACGCCGCGCTCCGGCTCTGGTAGCAAGCCGACCGGCTGCCGTCGCCGACGCGCAGCGGCCCGTCGATCTCCGTTCCCTTCGCGTTCGCCGCGAGCGTGAACCCGACGCCCACGCCGAGGCCCACCACCCCGAGCGCTCCGCCGATCACGACGGGCACCACCGACACGCGCGCCCCGCCCGCCGGCCGCTCCGGTACCGTGCTCGCCGGTGGCGCCGGCGCCGCGCTGTCCGGTGACGCCACGGGCGGCGGCTTCGTCGACGGGCCCAGGTTCCCGTCCGCGAGCTCCACCTCGACCAACGCTTCGCCGCCCTTCTCGACCCGCGCCTGGCGCACCCCGAAGCGGTGGCCTCGCCGCGCCGACACCGTGTGCCACCCGGGCTCCACGAACACCGGACCCGGCAGCGGCGCGACCCCCACCACCTCGCCGTCGACCAGGATCTCGGCGCCGTTCTCGAGCGTCGCGATCGACAGCGCGCCCACCTCCGCGCGCGCCGCCGCGTACAGCGCCTCCGCCGCCTTGATCTCGGCCGCCGGCGGCGGCGGCTGCTCCCTCGGCGCCTCGCGCAGGTAGTGGGCGAGGTGCTCGGCCGCCTCGCGGAAGCGCCCGAGCTTCATCTCGGCCTCGGCGAGGTTGCCCGCGATCTGCAGGCGCTTCTGCAGCGCCCACGCCGCGAGGTACGCCACGCGTGCCCGCTCGTAGTCGCCGCGCGCGTAGTGCGCGTTCCCCTCCTTGTGCAGCTCGCGCACCTTCTCGGTCATCACCTCGTCCTGCGCCCCTGCCGGCGCCGCCAGCGCGAGCGCCGGCGCAGCCGTGACGAGCGCGCTCGCGATCGCGATCGGTGCGATGATCTCTCGAAGCATCGTTCAGTACCTCGGCGGTCCCGCGAAGGGCCCCGGCATCGATGTCGCCGGCGCCGCCGTGGATGCCCGCGGCGGCGGCATCCTCTGCCCTGGATCGCCGGGTGCCGCAACGGCGTTCGCACCGCGCGCCGGCGCGCGGCGCGCGCCCGAAGGCGTAGGGCCGCCGCTCGGCGCGGGTGCAGCGGACGGCAGCGCAGACGGCGCTGGCGCCGCGATCGCGGGGGTCGCGGCGCTGCTCCCGGATGGCGCGCCGGAAGCGCCCGCCACGGGCAAGGG
Organism: Sorangium cellulosum; assembly: GCF_001589285.1. Classification (GTDB taxonomy): domain Bacteria; phylum Myxococcota_A; class Polyangia; order Polyangiales; family Polyangiaceae; genus Sorangium; species Sorangium cellulosum_G. The sequence continues at coordinate 18,698 of NZ_JEMA01000449.1, forward strand.
CACCGGCGCGCTCGATGATGGCAGCGGCGCAGCGGACGCCGGCGCGCTCGACGGCACCGGCGGCGCAGCCGATTCCGCCGCGCCCGATGGAAGCGGCGGCGCAGCCAATTCCGCCGCGCTCGACGGCACCGGCGGCGCGCCGGGCGCCGACGTGGCGCTGGCCTCGACGGTGCCCGGCGGCGCGTCGCGCGGCACGAACAGCCAGTAGATGAGCAGCGCGGGCGCGCTCACCGCGACGGCGGCGCCGGCGATCCATCCGAGGAGCCGCCATCGACCCGGCCGGCCGGGCGCCTTCCGGCGCACCTCCGGGCGTGCCTCGGCGCGCACGAGCGGGACGCGCGCGGCGGGACCGAGCGGCTCCGCGGCGCTCGCGCGCGCCGCCTCCACGCGCGAGAGCGCCCGCCGCATGTTCTCGTCCGAGGCGGCCCGATCCGCGACGCGGCGGAACGTCTCCTCGGTGGGCAGGTACTTCTTCAGATCCTCGTCGCTCATTCCGGTCGGACCTTCTCTAGAACGGGCGGGGCGGCGCCGGCGCACGTCGCGACGCCGCCGGCGCTGGGGGCGGCGCCGACGACGCAGGGGGCCGGGTCGGGGGTGCCGTCTTCGAATGCAGGTTTCCCTTCATGAGCTTCTCCTCCTCCTCCTCCCATGCCCATGGATCGCGCTCCTGCGGCATCCTCGCCGCGCGCGATGCCTTCGTCGTCGGCCTCGCCGCCGATGCGGCGCTGCGCGGCGCGATCCCCGCCTGTGCCTTGGAGAGCACCTTCGCCGGACCGGCGACGCCCAGCTCCGCCTGCGCGGCAGGTGGCTGCGCGGTGGGGCGAGGCGCCGCGTCGAACGCCACCGGCTGCGACACGGCAGTCTCCGCCGCTTCCGGGGGCCGTGCTGCGGGATCGAGCGCTCCGTCGACCGGCGTAGGCGCTCCCAGGACACCCACGAGCGACGGCGCGCCTGGCGGCACCGGCGAGCCCACCGGCGACGGCGGTGCATCCTCGGTGGCCGAGGGGGAGAGCACGGCGCTGCCGCGAGGCGTTTCGACCAGCGACGTCCGTCGAGGGACCACCCACAAGGCGGCAAGCGCGCAGCACAGCGCGCCCGCTCCTACCGCGAGACCGACGCGACGCTTGCGCCGCGTCTCGGCCGCCACCTGGCTCGACGCACCGCCTGCGCCGCCCTCCCGCGGCGACGAACGCCTGGCTGTTGCCGTCGTCTCGCGCTCGGGTCGCATGGGCAGCGCGCCCGGCGGCGGCCTTGGCGCCAGCGCTGGGGCACTCAAGGGCGCGCTCACGGCCTCGCTCGGCGCCCCCTCCCTTGCGCCCGTCGGGGCCGCGGCGTCGCGCTCACTCGGCGCCGCCGCGCTCTTCTCGGGAGGCAGCGGCCCGGTCACCGGGTGCGGCGTCCTCACCGCGAGCGGCGCTGCTGGCCAGGCGACGGGCGGCTCATTCGGCGCCGCTGCAGGAGGCGCCGGCGGCGCGGACGGCATCCGCTCGGTCGTCAGCCAGCGCGGGGCCCGCGCTGCCGCGGCATCCGGCGCCGTTCCGGCCGCAGCCGTCCCCGCGCCTTCCGTGAGCAGCTCCTGCGCGCGCCGCTCGTCTCGCGACGGGGCCGGCGACAGGAACGGCAGCACCGCCCCGGGGGGCCGGTACGCTGCGTCGAGCGGTGCCGTCGCGATGTGCACGGCCTCCGCCGCCGGTACCAGGCGCAGCGACGGGATCGAGGCGCGCACCTTGGGATCGAGCACGATGTGCCCCTCGGCCTGCGGAGGTTGTTCGGAGCAGCCGTCGAACTCCCGTGTGAGCGCGTCGAACGCCTCGTTCGCGCTGGGCCGCTCGTCGGGCGACTTCGCCAGCATGCGCGCGACGAGCTCGCTCAGGCTCCTCGGGGCGCCCTCCGGGATCGCGTCGGCGAGCGGCGCGGGTACGGCGTGGACATGGTTCGCCCAGACCTCTTGCCGCGGCGGCAGCTCGCCGGTCCTCTCGGCGAACGCGTGCTTGCCGGCGAGCATCTCGTACAGGATGAGCCCCGCGGCATAGATGTCCGCCGGCCGCCCGACCGGCCGCCGGAGCGCCTGCTCCGGCGCCATGTAGTGCACCGTCCCGAGATCCGAGAACACGTCGCTCGACGCGAGCCCCCCGACGCGCCGCGCGAGGCCGAAGTCGACGACCTTGACCAGGCCGCTCTGCATGACGAGCACGTTCTCCGGCTTGAGGTCGCGGTGCACGATACCCCCCTCGTGCGCGACCCGGATCGCGTCCACCACCTGGATCGCGATCGACAGCGCGACGCGCGTGTCGAAGCGGCGCATCGCGTGGAGCATCTGCCGCAGCGAGACGCCGTCGACGTGCTCCATCGCGATGTACATGACGCCGTCGCCGGTGACCCCCGCGTCGTAGAGGCGGACGATGTTCGGGTGGTTGAGGTCGGCGAGCACGCGCGCCTCCTTGCGGTGCCCGCGGAGGAAGTCGGCGTCGCTCATCCGCTCGGGTCGGACGACCTTGAGCGCGACGGTCCGGTCGAGATACTCGTCGACGGCCTCGTAGACGCGCCCCATCCCGCCCTCGGCGATGAGCTTGACCAGGCGGTACTTGTGGCAGCGGCCGCTCTCGCCGAGCCGATCGTCACGGCGCTCCATCCCCGACTCCCCACGTGCGTGCAGCGCACGAGGCCCGTCCGGGTCAGCACGTCGCCCGCCGGGCCAGAGTCCGGCGCCATGCCCCCTGATGACCCTGCGCGTCAAGAGGAGAAGCCGTCGGGACCCGGCTCGTCGCTGCCGGGTCTCCGCAGGGCTTCCCGCTACCCCTGCCGGGTCTCCGCAGCGCTTCCCGCCACCCCTGCCGGGTCTCCGCAGCGCTTCCCGCTACCCCTTCCGGGTCTCCGCAACGCTTCCCGCCACCCCTGCCGGGTCTCCGCAGCGCTTCCCGCCACCCCTGCCGGGTCTCCGCAGCGCTTCCCGCCACCCCTGCCGGGTCTCCGCAGCGCTTCCCGCCACCCCTGCCGGGTCTCCGCAGCGCTTCCCGCCACCCCTGCCGGGTCTCCGCAGCGCTTCCCGCCACCCCTGCCGGGTCTCCGCAGCGCTTCCCGCCACCCCTGCCGGGTCTCCGCAGCGCTTCCCGCCACCCCTGCCGGGTCTCCGCAGCGCTTCCCGCCACCCCTGCCGGGTCTCCGCAGCGCTTCCCGCCACCCCTGCCGGGTCTCCGCAGCGCTTCCCGCCACCCCTGCCGGGTCTCCGCAGCGCTTCCCGCCACCCCTGCCGGGTCTCCGCAGCGCTTCCCGCCACCCCTGCCGGGTCTCCGCAGCGCTTCCCGCCACCCCTGCCGGGTCTCCGCAGCGCTTCCCGCTACCCCTTCCGGGTCTCCGCAACGCTTCCCGCCACCCCTGCCGGGTCTCCGCAGCGCTTCCCGCCACCCCTGCCGGGTCTCCGCAGCGCTTCCCGCCACCCCTGGCGGGTGTCCGCAGCGCCTCCCGCCACCCCTGCCGGGTCTCCGCAGCGCCTTCCGCCCCCCTGCCGGGTCTCCGCAGCGCTTCCCGCCAGCCCGCCGGCGCCCCGAGACCGTCGTCCGCAAGGCAATCTTCCTGCTAGATCGAGCGGCCATGCCCCCCGGTTCCGGTGATCGCGACCCTCCTTCTCCAGCGGTACAGGTCGCGCAGACGGAGGAGATCGAGCGGGTGAGCTCCGAGCTGCTCTCTCAAGCCCCTGTGCTGCCGTGGGCGGCGGCGGAACGCGGGCCGGACAGCGCTGGAGGCGTGAGCCGCTCGACGCCAGCGCCGCCACTGCGTGGGCCTCTCGGCCGTGACATGTCCGCGGCACCGCGCTCCGTCGTGTCGCCGCTGCTTCTGCCGCTCGTGCCCTCGACGGCGCCCCCGGCGGTCTGCTTGACCGAACCGCTGCCTTCCTCTCCGCCGCCTTCGATGACGCGCGACGCCATCGCTCCGCCCGCGGAGGCGAGCCCGTGGGCGACGCGCGTCACGGCGCCGGCGCTCACCGTCGGGCAGCGCGCCGGGCCCGTCGAGCCCCCGGGCCGCGACATGACACCGGGCACGGGCCTCGCCGTACCCGGGCCGCGGTCGCCGGCGCCAGCGCGGGCGCCCGCTCCCGCGAGCCCCGCCGAGATCGTCGAGCTCCTCTGGTTCGATGCGAAGGCGCTCCCGCGAATCCGCGCCTCGTGGAGCGACCTGATCCTCGATCTCGACTTCGAGGCGCTCGATCCGCGCCACGATCCGCCGCCGAACGACGCGGGCTCCGCCAAGGATCACCACCACCTCTCCGGCGTGCTCACCGGTGGCCCACGGATCGAGCCGAGCGGCGTGCGCCAGGCCATCCTCGCGTCCATCAGCGAGAAGGGCGGCTTCACGCCGCCGCTCGTGCTCGTGGAGGGCGAGCTCCGGTTCGTCTTTGACGAGATCGAGGCGCTCAAGGCCACCCTCGCCGTGGTCTCCCCGCTCGCAGGCACGGACAGGAGCCTCAAGGAGGCCATGGATCTGGCCTGTGAGCTCTTGAGGTCGCCCTACCCGGAGGGGGCGACCGGCGCCGCCGCCACCTTGACCGAGCAGATCAAGGAGCGACTCCCGCCGCCTGCCCGCTTGCCGGCCGCCGCGCGCATCGAGGCCCAGGCGGAGCGATTGCTGCTCGAGCAGCGGCGGTATCAGACCCGCACGCTGCTGGGCGAACCGTGGATCCGCGCGCTGCTCGGGGCGAGCGGACAGGACGCGCTGCCGGTGTACCTGCCGAAGCGCCTCGCGCCGTGGCTGCCGATGCTGCCCAGGTTGCGCGTACGCCTCGTCGCGGAGGCGCACCTCAGGCAGGACCAGGCCGAAAGCAGCCGGGTTGCCCTCAAGGCGCTCGCGCTCGGCAGGGTTGCCACGCTCGAGGAGATCCAGGGCGGCAGGCCGTGAGCTGACCCGCGCCTCACCCGTGGATGCCTGGATTGCAGGTGCTCCGTGGTCGGTCTCCAGGGGAAGGCGAGAACGTCAGCCCTCAGGCGAGCCAGCAACCCTGATGCTCGCAAAGATGCGATCGAACACCGGGTTGAGCCGTGCGGCCTCATCCTTCGGGATGGTCGCCGTGAAGTTGAGCACCGCGGGCCGGCGCCCCGCCAGGAGCAGGAGCCGCTGCTCGAGCGGCCCTGTGTGGCCACGCCACGCGAACCGAAGCTCCAGCCCCGGTCGGTCGCCGGCCGGGCGATCGTGACGCGCGAGCAACTGGAATCCTTCGAGCCGCTTCGCCAGCTCCAGGAGCTGCCGGTCGGCATACCTGCGGAGATCCTCGCCCGCCGCGAGCCTGTCGCGCGTCATCACCACGCTCGCGGCGGCCACCTCGCCCGGCTCGGACGGGGCCGCGAAGGCGACGACGGAGCGGTCCTCCCAGTCGCGCGGCACGTCGAACGATACTTCGGAGCTCTCGTAACGCGGCATCGTGTCGGTCTCCCCGCTGGCGCCACACGCGCTCGCTGAACGAGCGGCGCCCACGCTCCAGCATCGTGTCCGTCCGGCGTCAAGGCACTGGCTCGGTGAGCACTGCGCTACACTGCGCGACGCGCGGACCAGGCGTGGCACACATCATCTCTCTGCCCCGCCGCCCTCGGCCTTCCCCGCCGGCGCGCCGCTGCCGGGACCTCCCGGCTTCCTGGCCTCGCCGAGGGTGACCACGGCGGGCGCCTTCGCCCCTGTGCTGTTGATGAACACGTTCGGCGTGCCGTCGATCTGCACCTCCTTGCCGGAGAGCTTGAGCACGCCACCCGCCGCGATCTCGAGGTCCCCCTGCGCATCGATGAAGATGCCGGAAGGCGTGATCCGGATCGACGCGACGCCGTTCGTGATGTGAACGTTCTGGTCCTTGGTGATCGTATAGCCCACGCCGCCGCCGACCGTGACGCTCTGGCTATCGCCGACATCGATCGCATCCGACGTCCCGACGATCGACGTGCGGCTCTTGCCAACGGTGCTCGTCTGGTCCTCGCCGATCGTCTGGCGCTGGCCCTTCCCGATGCTCGTACTCTGGCTGCCCCCGACGGTCACCGCATCGCCGCCGGTCACGCTCGCCGAGCGGTTCCCGAGCACGGTCGATCGCTGATCGCGCCGGATCACCTCGGTGTAATCGCGCTGCGCGTGGAGGTGGAGGACCTCGCGCCCCTTGGCGTCATCGAACGAGAGCTCGTTGTACCCATCCAGGCCGGGGGACGAGGCGGTCTTCCAACCGCTCTTCGTCTTCTCGGCGGGGAGCGGGTAGGGCACGCGCGCGGTGCTGTTGTAGACGCGGCCCACGATCACCGGCCGATCGGGATCGCCGTGGCAGAACTCGACCAGGACCTCCTGTCCGACGCGTGGGATCGCCATCATGCCATAACCGCCGCCAGCCCAGCCCTGGCTCACGCGGATCCAGCACGAGCTCGCGCCGTCGAATCGACCCTCCCGGTCCCAGGGGAACTGCACGCGGACGCGGCCGAACTCGTCGGTGTGGATCTCGTCGCCCGGAGGACCGACCACGATCGCGCTCTGGACGCCGGCGACGCACGGCTTCCCCGTCAGCCGCGCGGGCCGGTAGGGCTCGGTCGTGAACACGGCGTCGCCGTGCACTGTCCATTCGCCGTCATGGTCGCCCTCGAAGGTCGAGGCCACGATGAGCAACCTCCGGTCGGGCGCGAGGTCTTCGCGCGGATGATGCGTCATCGAGAAGACGGCGCCGGGCGCAAGATCGAGCACGTTCGTGCGGAAGCGGACCGACCGCCGGCCGCACCGCTCGCGCTCCAGGCTCCGCGCCGCCAGCGCCTTCGCCTCCGCGAGATCGACCCGTGCGGTGCCCCGGTCGTCAGCGACGGGTGTCTCGCCGCCCTTGCCCGGCTCGACGACGAACGCCGCTGGAAGGACGGGGAACTGCTCGCAGCGGAGCTCGTCGCCGGCGCCCCCCTCGGCTTCGGCGAACAGCCGCACATCCGGCCGGGTCCGGAAGTCCACATCGCGGACAATGACGCGCCCGGGCCGAACCTCGTGGCGTACGCCCACCTCGGTCACGAATTCGCGCCCGGCGGCCTCGTTGGGGTTGTCAGCGTACAGGATCGGAGGCCCTCGGCGGGATCCATTGTTCTGCGGCGCATCGCTCAGGACGAGTCGGCTGAGCTCGGCCCCAGGGCGCCCGCTCTCCTCGCCGTGCGTGAAGTAGAACGAGATGCCGGCCTCTTCGAGCAAGCGACTCAGGAACGCGAAATCGGTCTCGCCGTACTGGACGCGGACCTCGTACGCCGGATATCTCGCCCCGAGGAGGATCTCCGGATGGATCTCCCACTCGCCGAGGATGCGGAGCACGATGTCCGGGATCGTGAGATGCTGAAAGACGCGGCTGCTGCTCCGGAGCGTCGTACGGAACAGCCAGGGCACGATGCGCAGCCGGTACGTGGAGAGCCCTGTCGGCTCGGCCTTCACCTGCTCCATGTCCGCGCACAGGCCGGCCCAGACCCGCGCTGGCGAGAACGGCTGCGTCGTACCCCACTCGACCTTGAAACCAGCGGCCTTGCCGACGATGCCGTCAAGGTCGAGATCGTCACGCTCGGAGGCGGCCAGCACGCAGACCTCGAAGAGCGATGACATCCGCTCCCGGACCGAGACGTGGCGCACGGAGAGCGATGGTTCCTTCGACGCGAACGAGAGGGAGAGGTTGCGCATGATCTCGGCGCAACGATAGAACCCGAAGTACGATCCCGCCAAATTGCGGGCATCGCCCCGGTCGCGGCGCGGCGGGCGCACTCCTCGACGTGCGGGCTGTCCATCGAGACACGCGCCGTGAGCCTGATCGGCGCTGCCGGGCTCCAGAGCTGCGCGAGCGTGTCGAACATCCACACCACGTCATGGAACCTCTCGGCGGCAATGCAGCTCAACGGAGAAGCACGCTCCTCTGGGTTGATGGATTCTAGCGTGTCGCCGAAGCCGAGACGCGCGACGACCTCGGGTTTCGACCTTTTTTATGGCCTATGCGAATCCTCGATCTCGGCTTCGATCTCCCATGCAGCCGCGCCGGAGCCGATGAGCGACGTGGCGGTGCGCGCAAGGGCGCGAGGGACCCCTTGGAGCGGTGCGCGGGTCCGGTCGATTTCTGGCGTTCGATCCACGGGCGAGCTAGCGTCCGCGGGGAGGCCTACCTGCGTTGTGCGGGGCGGCGCCGCGAGCGCGGACGGCGGGCTGGCTCCAGGCCCCGTGGGGAGCCCGGAGGGCTGGGCCGACGCCAGGGTTGGAATGAGCAGGGCCCAACCCCGCAGCGCGCTGGGTGGTCAAGGCAAGGAGCGTGGGGAGATGAGCGAGGCCAATCGAGGCGGCGGGTGGCACGGCACGATGACGAGACCGCCGCATCCGGCAAAAGAGCCACCGCGGAGGGCGCCGCACGCGGCGACCGTTGTGCAGCAGAAGCCGTCGGCGCCGTCGCCCGGGGGAAGGGAGCCGCACGCGGCGACCGTTGTGCAGCAGAAGCCGTCGGCGCCCTCGCCCGAGAGGCTGCCGCCCCATCCGGCGACCGCGGTGACGCCGCACGCGGCGACCGTCGCGCAGCAGGCAACCAAGAAGCGGTCCAACAAGGAGATCCGGGAAAAGAAACAGAATGACGCTGCGAGACGGCAAGCCAGAGTCGTGGCGTATACAGGGGATCCGAAGAGGGGGCAGACCGCACTCGAGAACATCAGAGACGCGCGCCAGCGCGACGTTCCAATCCCCAATACGCATCTTCATGCGGGCGGCAAACGGGGCGGCGGCGGCGAGGGGGTCAGAGGCAAGAGGGCCACCGGCCATCAGGATCTGCTGAGCGCGCGCCTCGAGCAGACGGAGACGGCTCCGACGAACCGAGGCGGTGTGCCGCCGGTCAGGGGGAGAGCCACAGCGGCTACCTCGCCTGGGCCGACCCTCTTCGATCTCCGGAGGACGGCGGTCAACATCGCGAACAACGCCGGCGGGACCAAGGAGGAGCGCCGAGAGACGTTTGTCAACTGGCTCCGCGAGCAGCTTCCAAAGAAGAACCCCGAGACGATCCGGGGTTGGGCGTCAAAGGACCTCCCATGACGCGCGGATGCAGCCCAGACGCGGACAGGCGGCACCGCGCGGCGTTCGCGCTCGACGGGATGCGCGCCGCGCGCGTACCCTTGCCGAGGAGCGGGTCCGCGCCGGAGCAGCGGGTCCTTGACGCGCTGGACGACCCCCCGTGAACCGCAGAGGAGCCGAGATGCCCCTGGGAGCTCAGACGACGAGGCCGCCGCACCCGGCCACCGTGGCGCAGAAGAAGGAGGCGCCTGCGAAGAGGCAGAAACCGCCGCACCCGGCGACGGTGGCGCAGAAGAAGGAGGCGCCTGCGAAGCGGCAGAAGCCGCCGCACCCGGCCACCGTGGCGCAGCGGAAGGACGCGCGGGCGGAGGAGACGGCGCCGGGCGGCGGCGCGGTGCAGCGCATGGAGGAGGACAAGTACGATCGTCAGAACCGGATCGCCGCGTCCGCCCTCGGCGTGGCGGCCGGGAAACGCACGAACAACCACGGGAACAAGGTCGTCACGCTCGCGTCCCTCGTGAGCTCGGACGTCGTCGAGAAGCTGGCCTTGTACAGCAGCACGAAGGCTGAGACCCTGCTCTATCGCACGATCGTGGCCCCGGCCCAGATCAACGAGCTGAACGGGGATATCGTGGAGCTCTCCAGGAAGGGGAGCAAGCTCATCGGCTCGTTCGCCTCGCTGAACGTGAACGCGAAGGAGAGCGAGGCCGCCATCTACTACCAGTACCTGGGCTCGAAAGTCGAGGAGCTCGGGCTGCAGCTCCGCGAGCCCCACGTGAACGCGGCCGGCGGCATGGTGGACAACGGGAGCATGGATGTCGCGATGGCGAACAACACCGATCCCGTCAAGTGGGCGTGGTACTCCTATGCCAGGAACACCCCCTCGTCGGGGTGGGAGAAGATGACGGGCTTGAAGCGGCCCCATACCCCCCAGTTCGCGGAGATCGGCCTCGGAGGCTTCGTCCCGCGCATCGTGTACGACTGGTACAACGACGTCTATTACGCGACGCCGCATTACAACGTCGTCATCGGCAAGGGGCTCGTGAACGCGTACGTCGAGCTCTCGGGCGCGAACACCTGGACCACGAAGGCGATCTACAACGCGGGCGCCGGGAAGTTCTGGTGACGCGGGCGCTCAGGTCTGCCGCGGCGCGCCCACGACGCGCAGCGTCGGCCTCCGCTGTCGGCCCGAGCGGGGCTCGACACGGGCGCTCGCCAGGCGGCGGCTGCGGGGCCGGCGCGCGCCGGTGTTTGTTTGCCGGGGGCGGCGAGCGCGGATAGGAAGGTGGACCGCGCTGGGTCGCCGGGAGCCGTATGTCCATCAACCGTCGACCGCCTGCTCCGCCCCCGAACGCGCGCGCGCCGCACCCTGCCACGGTGGCGCAGCCCAGGCCCGCCATCGGCGGCATCGCTCCGAGAGCGCCGCACCCTGCGACGGTGGCGCAGCCCAGGGCCGCCATCGGCGGCACGGCCCCGAGAGCGCCGCACCCTGCGACGGTGGCGCAGCCCAGGGCCGCCATCGGCGGCACGGCCCTGAGAGCGCCGCACCCTGCGACGGTGGCGCAGCCGGAGCCCGCCGTCGGGGATGCTCTCCAGCCGTATCGCAAGGGTCAACGCAACCGGGGGTTCCTCGACTCCAAGAAGGCGAAGACGAAGGCGGAGCGAGCGCGGCACGTGAGCGTGGTGAAGCACATCAATCACCAGCAGCGGGCTTACCTCGCAGGGAAGGTCGACGTCTCGTTGCTGGACGGGCCCATCGTGAACCTCCCCGTATGGGCGGCGTTGTTGCTCCTCTCGGCTTCCCTCATCACCGCCGCGGAGGCGCGATCCATCGAGGTCCACCAGTCGCGACAGCCGGCGCCGCGCTCTCCCCAGAAGGTCCCGTCGAGCCCGGGAGGCTACTCCAACTCCACCGCGCTCGTTCCGGTGCACGGCGGCACGGACGTGTGCCCGGTCCGGCCTCCTCCGCTGGTGCGCACCCCCGGCATGATCGGCGGCTTGCTGCCCGTGCCGCCGCGGTCTTTGACCTCGCCGATCGGCTCCTCCAATCTCGTCGAGCTCCTGCCGGCCCGCAACGTCACGCTGTCTCCCGGCGAGCGCTTGACCCGATCGATCTTCGAGGCGTGGCGCCCGAAGGTGAAGGCGCTCGGCCAACGCGAGAGCCTGAAGCCCATCTACAAGCAACTGGCGACCTTTCGAGGCGGCGGCGCCAAGCTGTCGCCGATCTCCGGCGGTGATGGAGGAGCGTACTTCCTGAAGGCGGGCGGGAAGACGGGCTGGGTCGTGAAGCCGGGCGACGAAGATCTGATGTGCCCGAACAACCGCAAAGGGTTCGGCTACGACGGCAAGCGCCTCCACGCCGGGATCCCGGTGCACACGGCGGTACAGCGGGAGGTGGCGACCCACCACGTGGCGAACCGCCTCGGGCTGGGCCACCTCGTCCCTGGCACCGTGGCGACCATCTTCGACGGGTCGGGCGTCTTCAGCACGAAAGGGCCGAAGCTCTGCTCCGCCCAGCAGTTCCTCCCCGGGATCATGGGCGTCGGCGAGCTCCGCGACGAGCTGGTCACCAAGCTCCGCCAGGGAGGCGCGCCCATCCACGAGGCGGCCGACTCGGCCACCAAGCTCATCGACGGGATGCTCGACGAGGCCGACTTCGCCGACATGATGCTCCTGAACTGGCTCACCCACGACAATGATGCGCACGGCGGCAATTGCGCGGTCTACGTCAAGGGGGGGCCGGGCGTCTCCGCGGAGACGCCGCTGGCGGTGAAGGATCTGCTGAAGAAGCCTGTCGACGAGATGGGCAAATACACGCTCGGCATGAAGAAGATCGACAACGGCCTCGCCATGCCCGAGAAGAACACCAACGGGCGGAATTACCTGTCCGTCTTCCCGAAGTTCAAGCAGCCCGTGAGCGCTCGTGTCCACGACAAGCTCAAGGAGTGGACGACGACCGCGAGGGGCGGCCTCACGCCCGTCCAGGCCGTGGCGAAGGAGCTCGACGAGCTCGATCTCGACCCGGAGGGGATCAGCACCGCCGGCGACGCCATGGTGGAGCGCATCCGCAAGTATGAGAGCAAGAGCAAGACCGTCCAGAAGCGCGGCTGGAGCTACGAGCGGTTCCAGAGCCTCGTCGGCTACGACTACCGAGGCTGAGTAGTTGCCCGCGCGGCACCCGGCGCGGGAAGATGGGCGCCCCATGCGCGTCGCGGTTCTGATGTTCCTCGGGGTGGCGCTCGCGCTCCCGGGTTGCGGCGGCTCGACCCGGGAGCTCCGCCTCACCCTCGCCCCCGCGGCCGATATGAACGACGCCCGCTCGTGCTACGTGCTCGCCCGCGCTGTCGACGGCAAGGCCTTCTCGACGGAGTCGTACGATGACGTGGCGAGCATGGCCATGGCCCCGGACGAGTCGGTCCTGAGCGCGCTGGCGGTGCTCCCGGGGGTGAGGCAGGTGCTCATGGTGCCCCTGCCGGAGAAGGGGCGGGTGGCGATCTACGCGCTGTTCAAGCAGCCGGAGGACGAGGCGTGGCGCCTGCTCCTGCCGGAGGAGCTGCCGCCGGAGGTGGAGATCCGGCTGGGTCGCAGCCGGATGTGCTGGACGAGCGGCAGCGCGCCGAAGGGGGCGACGGGGCTGTGCCGGCAGCGGAGCGAGGGGCGGTAGCGAGAGCCCCGCTTTCGGCGCGCGCGACCCACGGCGGGCCAGCGCCTCATCGATGCAGGCGATGCCGGCTCGCAGGTCGTGTGAGGCGAAGCTGGGCGCCTGTTCGCGCTGCGGGCCGCGCGCGGCGCGCCGCCCTGTGTGTTCCGGATTATTGGCCGAACGAGCCGCGCCGGCGCACGCTCGTTCCCGCTCCGACGTGACGCCTCGACGCCCTCCTCATCCGGCCACGGCCGGGACCGCGAAGCCGCCGCACCCGGCGACCGTGCAGCGCGCCGAGGGGCCGGGCGCGAAGCCGCCG
>NZ_JEMA01000450.1 GCF_001589285.1 Sorangium cellulosum
GGGTGCGACGGCGCTGGCCTCGCCATCGCCCGCCCCAGGCACCCGCGTCTCCGGCGCGCGCGGCGCCCTCCTGACGTGGGCGGGCGCCTCGATGACGTGGGCGGGCGCCTCGACCGACGCGCTCACAGCGCGCGCGATCTCCGCTGCCCGGGAGACGCCGCGCTGCGCCCCGCGCGGCAGCGCTGCTCCCGGCGCGCGCGAGGTCTGGCCGACGACCAGCGCGAGCGCGGCCGCGATCGCCAGGGCGCAGGCGAGCGACGCCGCCACGATCGCGCGCACGCGGGCGCGATCCCACGCCCGCGCGCGCGGCGCGACGGGCACGAGCGCGTCGTGGAACCGCAGCACGTCGCGCACGCTCGGCGGCGCTTCGACCACCACCGGGCCCTCGGCCGGCCCGATCGGGCTCGCCCCCGGGCTCGCGCCTGGCGCGACCGACACGGCCGCCGGCGCGATCGCCGTCCTCGCGGCGGGATGGGCCGCGACGAACGACTTCAGGGCGAGCGATCGGAGATCCATGATCGTGGGGTCGTCGTCGTCCCGCGGCACCGAGGGCGCGCTCGACCGCCGGAGCGGAGGAGGAGGCCGGATCGAGCGCTCCGACGCCGGCGGCGCCGCCGTGACCCTCCCCTGCGCGCGGAACATCGCGCCGCCGCAGACCCAGCACTCGAGCGCGGACCCGCCGCGCGCGTCGCTCGAAACCGTGGTGACGATCCCGCAGACTTCGCAGTAGACGTCCATGAGCCCCCCGCGGGCCTCGCCACATGACAGCGGCGAGCGCCCACCACACAGAAACTGTGATTTAAATTACATCCCGAGTATGGCGCGCCTGAGGTGGCCGTGCATGCGGTCTTGGCGCTCGCGCACAGGAGGATCGCGCGCGGGCCAGCGCTTCGCGGCCATCCCGGACGGCGGGGGAGGCGCGAGGGCCGTCCAGGACCGAAGGGTTCTCGTGCGGGCGCTTGCGATGCCTCCCCCTGAGAGGCTGTGGTAAGAGCCGCGCTTCGATGTGGTCGGGAGCGGGCCGCCGGTCCGCCCGACGTGGTCGGGGCTCCCTGCCGGGGGTCACGCTGACAAGGGTTGGGGGGCCACGTCCGGCCCCCGAAGCGCCCGGAGGATATCGAGAATGGCTCTCAGCGAAGCGCTGCTCGACGCGAACAAGAAATCCCAGGTCATCGCCGACTGCTGCACGCTGGTCGACGAGGAGGTGGCCTCGAAGGGCGGACTCTCCGGCCTCGCCGTCAAGGCCGGCTACGCGGCCGTGAAGGGCATCAAGCCCGGCTTCATCGCCCAGGTGGTCGATAAGCTCCTGCCCGAGTTCGCCAAGAAGCTCGACCCCCTCTGGACCGAGGCCACGAGCAGCGGGAACGCGAGCTCGTACCTGACCACGAACCGCTCGCGCGTCGCCGACGCGCTCCTCAGCGTCACCGACGACAAGGCGAAGACGTCGACGAGCGGCGTGGTGCGCGGCACCTACGAGAAGCTGCGCGGCTCGGCGAAGAAGAACGTCGAAGACGCCGTCCCCCGCCTCGCCCAGCTCATCCAGAAGCACGCGTCCTGAGCCACCCGGCGCAGCAGGTCGGCGCCGGCCTGCTGCGCGTCCGCGGCGACATCACCGGCCCGGCCGCGTGAGGGAGCTGCGTTTCCGCGGCAAGATCACCGGCTCGACCGCATCATGGAGAGGAAACGCCCCTCGCGCGCGGCGGATGCGCGCGCGCGAGGGAGAGCTCACGCGCGGGCGGGGTGCCCGCGCCTCGGCTCAGCCAGGGTCGCCGAAGCTCCGCGCGAAGAGATCGCGGATCGCGTCGCGGCCGGCGTCGTTGAGGTCCTGCGTGCCGATGCCGGCGAAGTTCTCGCTGATGATGCTCGGCTGCCGCGCGATCTCCCACGCGGAGCCGCTCCAGCGGAACCAGCCGCGCTTCTCCTGATCGTAGACGAACAGCTGCTTCTTCCAGAGCCGCGCGAGCTCCGCGCCCCAGCCGGTGCCGCCGCGCACGGTGCCGTCGTCCTGGAGCGTCCCCACGACGAAGACCTGGCTGGCCGCGTTGATCTGGTGCCAGATCGTCTGGAGGATGTTGCGCACGAGCGGGATCTCGCTCAGCACGCGGCCGAGGCGCCGCGACACGTAGACGAGGCTGAAGTCGCCCTTGCGCAGCTCGTCGTCCCCGAGGACGACGACGCCCCGCTGCCGCTCGAGGAGCCGGTGGCCCTCGAAGCTGTAGTTCATCTCCTGCACCCCGTACCGCTCGGCGCACGCGCCGAACTCGGCCTCCGCACCCTTGGCGCCGCCCGAGTGCAGGCGGAATTGCCGCGGGTCCTTCGGCCGCTCCGAGGGGGGGCGCACGTCCTCGTCCACGACCCGCATCGAGTGCGGATCGAGGCGCAGGTGGAGATCGGCGAGGTCCTTGCTGCCGTGGTCCTTGAGCAGCCGGAGGCGAACCACGTCGCGCTCCGGCTGCAGGTAGACGACAACGCCGACGTGGCGCTCGACCTTCTCGAGGGCAGCCGGCAGCTTGCCCGGGGCGCCCGGCTCGTCGATCTGGGCCGCGACCCACACCTCGGCCGAGCGCTCCTTCGCGAGCCGCGCGAGCGTCTCCATCGCCGCCTCCGACGCGATCGCCACGTCGAAGCCGTCGACGATGATCACGTCGGGCTCGAAGTGGGCGACGCCGCGCGCGAAGCCCACCGTCTCGAGCACCTTCTCCACCCACAGCCGCGCCGCCTCCTCGGTCGAGGAGGTCGACGCCTTCACGTGTCCGAGGTGCGAGTAGATCTGCCGGTGCCGCTCGACCTCGAGCCGGACGGCCTCCGGCTCCGCCAGGCGCATCGACTGCGCGAGATCGTGGAAGATCTCGTCGTAGTACGCGCGCACGTGATCGACAGCGTTCTCGTGCGAGATGTGCAGCACCCGGCGATCCCGGAGCAGGTCGTCGAGCGCGATCTGCACGAGCAACGCCGTCTTGCCCACGCCGGGCCGAGAGACGATGACGCCGACGTTGCCGCGACCGAGCCCGCCGTGCATCGACCCCTCGAAGACCCGCATGGGGCTCCGCTCGTTCACCTCTTTGCGGTACATGCCGCCCCCCTCACTTGGCCTTCTTGGCCTGCTCTTCCCGGTACTTCTTGATGAGCTCCTCAGCGAGAGCCGCCGGAAGGGGAGCATAGCGCGAGAACTCCATCGTGAACTCGGCTTTGCCCTGGGTGGCAGAACGAAGGACGGTCGAGAACCCGAACATGTCGGAAAGCGGGACCTCCGCCTCGACCCGGCAGAACGCGTCCGCCTCGGTCGAACCGATGATGATGCCGCGCCGCTGCATGAGGATGCCGACGATGCCGCCCTGGTACTCGCTCGGCCCCTCGACCGCGACCTTCATCAGCGGCTCGAGGATCTGCGGGCCGGCCTTCGGGTACGTCTCGCGCCAGGCGCCGCGCGCGGCCTCCTGGAAGGCGATGTCCGAGGAGTCGACCGAGTGGGCCGCGCCGTCGTTCAGCGTGACCGACACGCCCGTGACGGGCGCGCCGATGAGCTGCCCCTTGGCGAGCATCGACACGAAGCCCTTCTCGACCGCGGGGATGAACTCGCGCGGGATCGCGCCGCCGACGACCTGGTCGTCGAACCGGAACGGCGCCTCTTCCCACGGCTCGATGAAGCCGCCGACCTTGCCGTACTGGCCCGAGCCGCCGGTCTGCTTCTTGTGCGTGTAGGTGTAGTCCACGCGGCGCGTGATCGTCTCGCGGTAGGCGACGCGCGGCGGGCTCGTGACGACCTCGGCCGCGTACTCGCGCTTCATGCGCTCGATGTAGACGTCCAGGTGGAGCTCGCCCATGCCCTGGATGATCGTCTCGCCGCTCTCCGGATCGGCGCCGACGCGGAAGGTCGGGTCCTCCTTGGTGAAGCGGCGCAGCGCCTTCGACATGTTCGCCTGGGCCTTGTTGTCCTTCGGCGTCACCGTCAGCGAGATGACGGGTTCGGGCACGTGCATCGACGTCATCGCGATGCTCACGCTGCCGTCCGTGAACGTGTCCCCGGAGTTGCAGTCGATGCCGAAGATCGCGACGATGTCGCCCGCGCTCGCGCCCTCGATGTCCTCCATCTCGTCCGAGTGCATGCGGACGAGCCGGCCGACCTTGTGGCGCTTGCCCGTGCGGATGTTCGTGACCTCTTTGCCGCGGCTCAGGCTGCCCTGGTAGAGGCGGATGTACGTGAGCTGGCCGAAGCGGCCGTCCTCGAGCTTGAACGCGAGCATCACGAGCGGCGCTTCCGGGTCGCTCGACAGCGTGACCTCGGCCTCGTTCTTCTCGACGTCCACGGCCTTGTTGGTGATGTCGGCCGGGGTCGGCAGGTAGCGGGTCACCGCGTCGAGCAGGACCTGCACGGCCTTGTTCTTGTAGGCCGATCCCATCATCACCGGGACGATCTGGAGCTTCACGGTCGCCTCGCGGATCGTCTTGTTGAGCAGCTCCTCGGTGACGCGCTCCTCGAGGATCGCCTCCGTGAGCTCGTCGGAGTACATCGACAGCGCGTCGAGCATCTCCTCGCGCGCCGCCTTCACCTCGTCGGCCATGTCGGCCGGGATCTCGCCGACGAGGATCTTCTCGCCGTTCGCCCCCTCGAACCGGTAGGCCTTCAGCGTGATGAGGTCGGCGACGCCCTCGAATTTGTCCTCGAGCCCGATCGGGAGCTGCAGGAGCACCGGGTTCAGGTTGAGCTTCTCGCGGAGCTGCGTGCGGACCCGCAGCGGGTTCGCGCCGGCGCGGTCGCACTTGTTCACGAACGCGATGCGCGGCACGCCGTAGCGGCGCATCTGGCGGTCGACGGTGAGCGACTGGCTCTGCACGCCGGCGACGGCGCAGAGGACCAGGATCGCCCCGTCGAGCACGCGCATCGCGCGCTCGACCTCGATCGTGAAGTCCACGTGCCCGGGCGTGTCGATCACGTTGATCTGGTGCCCGTTCCAGAAGCAGTGCGTGGCGGCGGACTGGATGGTGATCCCGCGCTCGCGCTCGAGATCCATCGAGTCCATCTTCGCGCCGACGCCGTCCTTGCCCTTGACGTCGTGGATGGCGTGAATTCGCTTGGTGTAGAAGAGGATGCGCTCGGTCAGCGTCGTCTTGCCCGAATCGATGTGGGCGCTGATCCCGATATTGCGCAGCTTGGACAGATCGCTGATCACAGAAGGCTCCCCGCCGCGCACCCGTGAGGGCGTGCCCGTGGAGGGCGTGCGGCACGCGTTGAACCTCAGCCGGGCGGACGCACTCTTGCGATCGCCCAGTCAGAAATTCGGCGCGGCTCTTAATTCGGCGCCATCCCCAGCGCCAGGGGGAAAATGATTCTTCGCGATAAATTCAACTACTTGGCCTGAATCCTGGAAAGCCCGACCGTCTCGTCCCACTCCGGGCCGTAGCCGTCGTAGTGGATGCGGTAGCGCTCCTGCCCCACGATCCCGGTGACGACCGCGGGGTACATCTGCCCGTGCCACTCGACGCGCACCCTGTCGCCTATCTTGTAGACGTTGGTCTGCGACGCCTGCAACCCCTTGCTCCGGACCTTCGGGGGCGGCGGGGGGTGGACCACGTTGCCCTCGACAAGGCCACGGATCCGTTCTCGGGGTACAACTTCATCCCAGATGTCGTCGTACCCCTGGTAGTGAACCTTGAACTTGGTCGGGTTCACCACCTCGACGACCTTGGCCGGGTAGACGTTCCCTTCCCAGGTCACGAGGACCTCGTCGCCGATGGCGTATTGGCGCTTGCAGCCCCCCAGAACCAGTGCAAGGGCCAGGAGGAGGGCCGCAGCGTGGGCGCGCGCTGCGGGCATACGTCCTGCCCGCCTTACCGTCCCCACCGGCGCCCTGCAAGTGGGTTCGCGCCGGGGCGCGCCGAGCCCTCCGAGGGGGGCGGCGCGCCCCGGGGCCGCCGGCGCCGGGGCGCTGCACCGTGGCACGAACCCGTGTAGAGAACGCCCATGACCCGAGATGCTCGTCCTGGCCAGGGCACCCTCTCCCGCCCCTGCCCGTGCGGCACGGGGCGCTCGTACCGCGATTGCTGCGCCCCGTGCCATCTGGGGGATCGCGAGGCACCCGACGCCGTCGCGCTGATGCGCTCGCGGTACGCCGCGTTCGCTGTCGGGGATGCCGCGTACCTGTGGAACACGCTGCACATGGGCCACATCGACCGCGGGCGTGACAGGGACGAGGTGCTCCGCGAGCTCAAGGCGACGATGCACCACCTGCGGTACCGGGGCCTGAAGATCCTCGACAGCACGCAGGGCGGCAGCTCCGCGTCGGTGCTGTTCATCGCCCAGATCTTCGAGGCGGGCGCGGATCGCTCGTTCATCGAGCTCTCCGACTTCCTCCACGACGGCGAGGGCTGGCGCTACCTCCACGGCGTCGCGGTCCCCCGGGCCCGCGTCAACGTCCCGCCCGAGACGCTGACGATCGCCCTGTTCTCGTCGCTCGCCGGCTGAGGCATCCCCGGCCGGCCGGCGCGGGCTCAGCCGGCGGACGGGTTCGATGTGCGGGCCTCGTGCCAGCCCATCGCCTCGACGACGGCGCGGTTCTTCTCCATCCACAACGCGATGCGCTCGCGCGTCGTGCGGTAGGCGTACTCCAGGATGGCGCGCCGCGCGCGCAGGTTGGCCGGGTTGTGGAGGAAAAGCATCGCGTCGTTCGGCGCGGGCTCGAGGACGAGGACCTGCATCCTTCCCTCGGCGAGCGTCTGCCCGACCGCCTGGTGGAGCCGCGTGTGCGCGCCGATCCGCATCGCCTGGTTGAAGATCCAGAGCATGCCCTTGTCGCGCACGCTCTCGCGCACGCCGTGCCCGGTCGGGACGGGGCGGTGCGCGGTGGAGACAGGCACGAGCGGGCTCACGACGATCGTGAGATCCGCGCCGGCGTCCTGCGCGAGATCGAGGTGCGCCACGTGCCCGAGCCCGCCGTCGAGGTAGTGGCGGTGATCGATGCGCACCGGCGAGAAGAACAGCGGGAGCGCGAGCGAGGCCGCGCAGGCGAGCGACACGGGGACGTCGTCGAGCCCCTCGGCGCCGAAGACCACGCGATCGCCCGAGTCGAGGTCGTGCGTCGGGATGCGCAAGGTCCGCGGCATCGCGCGGAACGAGTTCGGGATGCCGCGCCGCAGGAAGAACTCGGCGAGGAACCGCTCGTAGCGATCGAGCCGGAAGAGGCCCGCGGGGAGCGAGTCGTTGAAGCGATCGAGCTGCTCGAAGAGGTACTGCTGCGCCGGCGCGTTCGGGGTCGCGTCGCCCCGGGTCGTGAGCCGGACGATCGCGTGCCGGAGCGCGACCATGCTGGTGCTGAGCGCGCGCCGCCACTCGCCGACGTCGATCTGCAGGAGGTGGCCGCGCTCCAGCGGGAAGAAGTTGTCGCCCGGATCGAGCAGCGCGCGGTACAGCCGATCGGTCGGGATGCCGCCGGCCAGGGCCGACGCCACCGCGGCGCCGCTGCCGTGCCCGATGTAGAGCGAGAAGCTCTGGTTGTCGATCCCCTCGACCCCGTCCTCGAGCGCCGCGAGCGCGCCGATCTGGTAGAGCGCGCCCGTCAGGCCGCCCCCCGGCAGGCAGAGGCTGACGCGGGCCCGCCGCGCCCCGTTGCGCTGGGCGGCGCGCCCCTCGCCCTTGCCTTCCGCGGCCACGGTCTGCGGGGCGCGGCCGTCGCCGTCCCCCGCTGCGATCTGCGCGGTTCGGCTCGCGCCGCCGCCTTGGCTCTCGACAGCCGGCATCATGAGAGGTCCTTTTCCCTCGCGCGCGCTGCGCCCTCGGCGCGGTTGCCGAGGGCGCAGGCGAGCGCGATCAACACGAGCGCGCAGGCGGAGCTCGCCGCCACGAGCCACCCCGGCATCGCCGTGGTCTCGGGCAGCGCCGCGCCTGCGGCGGCGGGCACTTCGTTGACGGAGCCCGCGTCCGCCGCGGAGAGGAGCGCGAAGCACTGGATGGCGTTGTAGGTGGCGTGCAGCAGGATGGGCGGCGCGAGCGAGCCGCTCGCGACCCGGAGGACGCCGAGCGCCACGCCGAAGATCCCGATCGGCAGGAACTTCTGCCACTCGACGTGCGCCACCGCGAAGAGCGCGGCCGTGGTCGCGATGACGAGCGGGGCGCCGTGCTTCCAGTGCATCGGGCGGGCGAGCGCGCCGCGGAAGAAGACCTCCTCCAGCGCCGGCCCGAGCGCGATGAAGATGAGGCCGAGGGCGGCGCGCTCCAGCGCGCTCGCCTCGACGAAGACCCGGACGAGCTCCGCGTCGTTGATCCCCGACGGCCAGCGCCGCTCGATCAGCGTGTAGAGGGCGGCGACCGGCCCCTCGAGCGCAAAGCCGAGCGCGACAGCGAGCGGGTAGAACGCCGCGTGCGTCCTGCGCAGCCCGACGAACTCGCGGATGGACGCGCGCGGCGCGTGGAGCTGGAGCACGCCGAAGAGCCCGAGCAGGTACGCCGCCGCCTGGCACGCGAAGCTGCTGACGACGTCGAGCTCCGGCGCCGGGCGGAACGAGGCGACGACGCCGAGCAGCCACAGGAACAGGAAGGTGACGCCCGCGACCCAGCCGACGGCCGCGACGACCGACATCGGTCGCTCCGCGTCGCCTCGCTGGAAGAGGGGGCCGGGTCCTCCGTCGCCGGGCGGAGTCTCGGGGGAGCCGCGCGATGGATCGGTCATCGTCCTCGCAGATAAGGCAGGACGCCCCGCTTCACGACGGTGTCCGTGGAGAGGCGGTCGTCCGTCCCCGGGTAGTCGATGGTCGTGTGCAGCCCGCGGCTCTCGTGCCGGGCGGAGGCGCAGCCGACGATGAGCTCGGCCACCGTCGCGATGTTGCGCAGCTCGAGCAGGTCCCGGGTGACCAGGTGCTTCCAGTAGTACTCGCGGATCTCCTCCTGGAGCAGGGAGATGCGCCGGGCGGCGCGCCGGAGGCGGGCGTCGGACCGGACGATGCCGACGTAGTTCCACATGGTCCGGCGCAGCTCGTCCCAGTTGTGGGCGACGACGACCTCCTCGTCGCTCGCGACAGCGTTGCCGACCTGCCACTCGGGCACCTGGGGGAACGGGCTCTGCCGGAGCTCGTCGATCTGCGTTGAGAGGCGCGCGGCCGCGCGGTGGCCGAAGACGAGCCCCTCGAGCAGCGAGTTCGAGGCGAGCCGGTTCGCGCCGTGGAGCCCGGTGCACGTGCACTCGCCGATGGCCCAGAGCCCGGGGATTGTCGTCCTGCCGTAGAGGTCGGTGGTGATGCCGCCGCACATGTAGTGGGCGGCCGGCACGACGGGGATCGGCTGCCTGGTGATGTCGATGCCGTAGCGGAGGCACTGCGCGTGGATGGTCGGGAAGTGCTCGCGGACGAAGCTCGCCGGCCGGTGGGTGATGTCGAGCAGCACGTAGTCCGAGCCGGTGCGCTTCATCTCGAAGTCGATGGCGCGCGCCACGATGTCGCGCGGCGCGAGGTCCTTGCGCGGGTCGTGGTCGGCCATGAAGGCCGTGCCGTCCGGCAGCCGGAGGATGGCGCCCTCGCCGCGCAGCGCCTCGCTGACGAGGAAGCTCTTCGCTTCCGGGTGGAAGAGGCAGGTCGGGTGGAACTGGTAGAACTCCATGTTCGCGATCTCGGCGCCGGCCCGGTAGGCCATGGCGACGCCGTCGCCTGTCGCGACGTCGGGGTTCGTCGTGTAGAGGTAGACCTTGCCGGCGCCGCCTGTCGCGAGCACGGTCGCCCGGGCGAGGTAGGTCTCGACGACGTGCGGCTTCGAGGCCGGGCGGTGGCGGGTCGTGGGCCGCTCCGACTCGGGCGGCTGCGGCGCCCCGTGGTTGAGCGCGGCGTCGGTCTCGTCGAGCACGTAGGCGCCTGCGCAGACGTCCGGTCCGCCGAAGCGGGAGAGCGGGATCAGGTCGATGGCTGTGTGGTGCTCGGCGAAGCGGATGTTCGGGTTCTGCCGGGCCTGCTCGAGGAGCGCGCGCTCGATCTCGAGGCCGGTGGCGTCCGCGGCGTGCACGATGCGGCGCGCGGAGTGCCCTCCCTCGCGCCCGAGGCGCACCTGGCCGTTCTCGTGATCGAACTGGGCGCCCCGCGCGATGAGCTCGCGCACCCGCTCGGGCCCTTCCCGCGCGCAGATGTCGACGACCACCTCGTGACAGAGGCCTGCGCCCGCCTCGAGCGTGTCGGCGATGTGCGCCTCGGCGGTGTCATCCGGGGCGAAGACAGCGGCGATGCCGCCTTGCGCGTACTTCGTGTTGGATTCGTCGCGCGCCCGCTTGGTGACGACGATCACCTCACCGTGCTCGGCCGCCTCCAGCGCGAATGTAAGGCCTGCTACACCGCTACCGATGACGAGGAAATCGGTCGTTATCGCCACGGCCGGGAGGGTAGCAGGAGCGAGGCGCATGAAGGTAGGCCGTGGTGGGCCTCCTGCGCGCGACGGCGCCGGAGCGCGACGGCGCAGCCGCCGGGCGCTCGGGCGGGCGCCGCGCCCGGGGTGGAGCGCCGGCGACCTGGCGAGAGCGTGGGCGCCGCGTCCGCTCACGGCGCGGCGCCCACCAGGGCTCCCGCGCATCGCGCCGCGGGCTGGCCCCGAGCACACGCCGTCACGGGATGCCCGCGGGCACAGCGCTGTCAGCGAGCTCGTGGATGGCCGCCGAGCGGGGCGCTTCGCTCACGGGTCGTCGAGCTCGCGGCGAGGAGCTCGCACGAGCTTCAAGTATGTTGGCTTGCTGCGGCGGGAGCTCTGCAGCCGCTGGTCATCCGCCGAGGGGATGTCCTTCGCCCAGCCGAGGCCGGGAAGGAGCTTGGGGCGTATCCCGGAGGGCGGCACGAGCGCCTCGACCGACTCGCCGCGAGCGGCTCGCCGGGCCACGCACTGCTCGCAACACCGCTCCGGGTCCCAGTCGATGTCCTCGAGGCCAAACTCCCGCACCCATGCCCGCTCCCACTTCCCCATGTGGCTCAGACAGGGGCGCACGCGAGAGGGAGGAATCTCATCTCCGCGGGATTTCCGGCGCATCGGCGGGGGCTCCTTGGCAACGGACGCCGTTGATTCTGCCAATCGAGGAGGAGCTCGCCAAGCGCTTTCTCGCGGCCCCGTCCAGCGAGCGTCGCGCACCTTTGATAGCTTACGTCCGCCAGGGTCAGATTATCACCAAATCATCAGAGTCCTCGCTGTCCGCACTGTGGCTTGCCGCACGCGCGTGCGGCGGTGGCGCTGCCCCCGGCGCGCGCCAGCACGCATGTCACGCGCTGAGGTTCGCCGTTCTCCCACGCGCAGTCCGTCAGCAGACTCGCGGCGAGGCGCAGGTCACGATGGGCGGCGAGGATCCCTGCCATGCGGTGCTCCGGGACAGCACGCCAGAGCTCCTGCGAGCACACGATGAAGAGATCACCTGGCGCGGTGCTTTCGATCTGGGCTGTCATCTCCACCGCAGCCTCGCAGCCGAGCGCACGCGCCGCCGTGGTCGCGTGCTGCGCCAAGGTGGCCTGCGCATCCGCCGAGCAGCCTCCGGCGCACGCGAGCTCGTCGAGCGGCCCCACGCCGGGCGCTCGTTGCTCCAGCTTTCCGCCCCGCAACCTGTACACGCGCCAGCCGCCGGCGTACGCTGCGTAGACCGCGCCGGGCGCGAGCAGCACGCCAGCGAGGCTCGGAGACGCGCTGGGCTGCCCTGCATCTCTGGCAGCGCCGTCGTGGCGGCCAAGGTGTGCCCGGCGCATGCTCGTGAGCAGCCGTACCTCATCATGTTCTTGGGGCGACGGCGCCTCGTCATGTCGCGCGTCGCTTGCATGCACCGCGTCGAAGCGCCCAACCACCGTCTGGATGGCAGTACGGCACGCGGCCTCTTCGTCGACGCCGCCGGTCACCAGGAACAGCCCGAGACAAGGCAACGCACCAGAGCTCTCCTTGTTGCTCGCACGACGCCTCGACACAGGGGCTTCCGCTCCTGCCTCGATGGCGAGCGTTGGGCAAACCATCATTCACCTCGCGCGCTCGTCCCAGGGACGAGCCGAGTCAGGGCGCACCACGCCGGCGGTGCGCCAGCTCCTGAACCAACCTGTAGACCCGCGCGCGGCGCAGCCGCCGCACGTGCTCAGCGCGCCTGGGCCGTCGACGTCTGCTCGCTCGATCTGGCACCCTCAAGACGGGTCCTTCCGCTCAAGAATGCTCGTGCTCGGGGCTCGGCGAGCGCACGAGCTTCAGCAGCGTCAGCTTGCCGCGGCGCTTGCTCTGCCCTTGGGGCCACCCGCCCTCGGTGGGGCTTCGCCCACCCAGGGCTCAGCGTCAGTAACCCACCACGGACCGAGCTCCTCACACCACGCAGCTCGCGCTGGTGTGCAGAGGAGAAGAGAGAGCAATACAAGGTTGCCCACCCCCGGCCCCGTGCTCGGCCCTGCGCGCGGGACGGGAGGGGTCCCCGAAGCGCCGGCGGCTCTCGCGGAATGCAAAAGTGATCTGCTGCTGGGCTGCCTTCAGCGACCGTCGGATAATATCCGTACTCGCGGCCCGACACAGAAGGGGTCAGCAGATCTGCGGTCCGTCCGCCCGCGCTTTGGGCATTCCACTCTGTGGTGGCGAGGTTGTAAGCGCCGGGCAGCCCACCGTGCCGCGTCTCCGCGACAAGCCACTCCCTACCACCCCGGCGCGGGGTACGTCCAACCATTTCTTGTCGTCTCCTTCAGCTCAGCAGCTTGCGGTGCACAGCGCTCAACCGTCGCTCCTCCGCCTTGCGCTCAGCTATGAAGAATTCTCAACCATCCTCACGACAATGCTTACTTCACTGGCCGCAGCTCGCATTACCCGTGAAGTCCCAACATTCTCCGCTCACGTCCACCTCGCCGAGGTTTCCTCCCGGCGCCATGCCTCCGCCCTCGCCCGCTGTGCCCCCCATGAAGTTCGCCAGCGTTACCGCAGCGCCCGGTGACACCGCGTACGCGATGCCCACCGCATGCCCACCTCGGCCGCCCGCGCCGGGGCCACCCATGCCTCCTTGACCGCCTCGGCCGCCATCGCAGCCGGCCGAGCCGCCGAGGGACGACGGCGTTCCGCCCATCGCGCCGCTGCCGCCGAGCGCTCCGCCTCTCCCGCCGGCTCCGTTGCCCCCCTTGCCCGCCTTGCCCACGGCGACGGTCACCTCCGTCAGCACGAGCTTCGTCCCAAGGCTCACGATCCCGAGGCTCGACCCGCCCGCCTTCCCGCCTCCGCCTCCCTTGCCGCCGCAACCGCCGGCGCCGCCCCCGCCGCCGCTCGCGCCGGGGCCCTCTACGGTGTTCGGACCGGCCGGGCAGAACAGCCCCGCTTTCGCTCCACCGCCTCCGCCGCCCCCTTGACCGCGCGTCCCAATTCTGCCGTTGCCGCCGTCGCCGCCAACGATGCCGGCCAGCATCAGCTGCGTGTCGCTCCTAGCCTCGCCGACCTCGCCGCCAGCGCCGGGCAAGCCATCTTCTCCGCGCCGGCAGTTGGCGTCGGCTTGCCCAGCGCCACCAAGGCCGGACGCGTCCGGGTTCGGCTCCGGCAGAGGCATACCATTCTCACCGTTCTGCCCGTTGCCGTCGCTCATGCCTGGAATCCCGCCGAGCCCACCGGCTCCACCACGCGTCTCGCCGTCCTCGCACGTCGTCACGCCGGGGTCGCCGCCTCGCACGGCCGCGGGCAGCCCGCACGCATTCGACGGCCGCGTCTCCTCTGTGTCCGGCGCGCTCGCTCCTGCCTGCGACGCCTCCGTCGGCGTCTCGCCGTTCGCGCCATCCATCCCGTCGCCGGCCGTCACATCCACCTGCACAAGCTCCGCCTCGACGTCGCCCACCGCCACGCCGATCGACGACCCCCCCGGCTCCGTCGCGCTCGCGGCGCGAACCGCGAAGCTCCTCACCTTCGCCCCGCTTGCGCCTTCCGTCATCGTGAGCGCCACCGCGCCCGCGGGCCCCTCGATGGCGCTCCGCGCCTCCTCGCTCCACGTCCACTCCGCCCCGCAGTTGAAGCCCCCGATCACCTCCACCCCGGCCTCGATCGTCACGCTCTCTCCGAACGCCCCGCTCGTGCACGCGAGCACCCGCTTGCCGTTCGCTTTCGCCACCGCCTCCCCGAGCGAACCGTATGGCTTCGCCTTCGTCCCATCTCCCCCCGCTTCCGCCATCGCGCTCGCGAACACCGCGCACTCGTCCGTCACTGTGCTCGGGTTCTGCGTTGGGTCCGCCTCGCACGCGGGGTTAGGGATCCCGCCACCCGTACCGTCCCACAGCCCCCGGTGGTGCTCACACATGAGCGTGAACTCGCAGTCCTCTGCGACGTTGCTCCACACCGTATCGCAACCGGCGGAGCCAACGACGAACCCCAGGGAGCACAGCTTCAAGCGCACTCGATTCCTCTTCATCGCACCCTCGTGTCGGCTCTTCACCATGCCCCCTGCACCGCGATTCCTCCGTAACCGATACGCGCTTCGGGCAGAGCACGCACCTTGCCCGACGCCACGGTCGCCGAACGCGGCCACAGCGCGTAGGTCACGGCTGCGATGGCCAGCACGCCCGACGCCGCATAGGCCACGGTGGCTGCACGCCCGAACGTGTCGACGCGCGATGCCGTTGCCCGCAGCTCAGAGCACGCTTGTTCGTATGCGGGCGGCGCATCCGGGCAGCCACCGCCGGCTTTGAGGATCGCATCTGCCTGCGCGCGCCCATCCCCGCTCGCGTTGTTCGACGCCACCGTCATCCCGATCCCCACGCCGAGCCCCACCGCGCTCGCCGCTCCCAGCGCGATCACAGGCACCCAGCTCCTCTTCTCCGGCACCGGCTGCGGCTCCACTGGCCCCGCAGGCGGCTGCCCCACCACCGGCCCTCCGGCACCCGCCCCCGCCGCGCTCCCGCCCCCCACCAGCGTCGCTCCTGCCGCCGTCGGCCCCTCGCTCTTCGCCAGCGCCGGCGCCAGCTTCACCTCCACCCCCCCGCCCTTCGCCACCGTCACCGTCTGGCTCGCCGGTGCATACCCCGCCTGCCGCGCCTCCACCTCGTGCTCGCCTGGCTCCACGAACACCTCTCCCTCGAGCGGCGCCCGGCCCACGACCTTGCCGTCCACCAGCACTTCGGCTCCCGCCGTGCTTACGGTCACCGCCACCGCGCCCACCTGCGTCCGCGACTCTGCCAGCCACTTCTCGGCGTTCGGCTTCAGCTTCGCCACGCCCTTCAGCAGCGGCCAGTGTCTCAGCGCGAACGACAGGTACTGCGCTGCTTCTCGGTACTTCCTCAGCTTGTATTCCGTGTTCCCGAGGTTGTACGCCACATCGAACGTCGGGTTCAGCTCCCACGCAGACTCAAGCTCCGCCTCCACGTACGGATCTGACACCGTGGCAGACGACGAGCTGCGCTCAGCGCCCCACGCAGCGCGCATCGGTGTGCAGCACAGGACGACAGCGACAAGCAGGCTGCCCACCCCCGGCCCGTGCTCGGCGCTTCGCGCCTGCGCGCGGTCCGCCCCTCCCAAGTCCCGCGCTACGCGCGGGACGGGAGGGGTCCCCGGAGCACCGGTGGCTCTCGACCCAGCGCTGCGGCGTATCCGCTTGTCCGCGGCCACCGCTCGCCGGCTCCTCGCCGCGTAAAAGCGATCTGCTGCTGGGCTGCCTTCAGCGACCGTCGGATAACATCCGTGTTCGCGGCCCGACGCAGAAGGGTTCAGCAGATCTCCGGTCCGTCCGCCCGCGCCTTGGGCATTCCACGCTCTGGTGGCGAGGTTGTCAGCGCCGGGAAGCCCACCGTGCCGCGTTTCCGCGACAAAGCAGTCCCTATCACCCCGGCGCGGGGTGCGTCCAATCATTTGTTGTCTCCTTCAGCTCAGCAGCTCACGCGCCGTGGCCCTCGTTACTCGGCCAAGCGCATTCCGCCGAGATCCACGGAATTGCCACGCAATCCCATCACTCTGCTCCTCACTGTCCGCAGCCCTCGTTGGTCGCGAAGTTCCAGCAGACGCTGCTCTCCCCTTCGACACCGTTGTGCTGCTCCGAGCCCCCAGGCCCAGCGCTACCACCGTCGCCGGCCGTGCCCGCCGTGAACTCCGTCAGTTCCACGGCGGTGGCCGGCGCCACGGCGTAGGCGATGCCCACCGCGTGACCGCCTCGACCGCCACCACCGGGACCGCCGGGGCCGCCTCGACCACCATCCCCGCCTTTGCAGCCGGGGATGGAGTCCACGTGGTCCGAGGCCGTACCTCCAGTCGCGCCCATGCCTCCATCGGCGCCGCGTCTTCCGCTGGCGCCCTGTCCACCATTGCCCGCCTTGCCCACCGCGACGGTCACCTCCGTCAGCACAAGCTTCGTCCCCAGACTCATGATCCCGATGCTCGACCCACCGGCCTTCCCGCCACCGCCGCCCTTGCCGCCGCAACCACCCGCGCCGCCTCCGCCTCCGCTCGCGCCGGGGCCCTCCACGGTGTTCGGACCGGCCGGGCAGAACAGCCCCGCCTTCGCTCCACCGCCGCCACCTCCCCCTTGACCTCGTCTCCCGATTGTACCGTTGCGTCCGTCGCCGCCCGCGATACCGGACAGCGTCATCTGCGTGTCGCTCCCGGCATCACCGGCGCCGCCGGGTCCCCCAGGCGCGCCGGGCTCTCCCTGCCGGCAATTGCCGCCGGTCTGCCCTGCGCCGCCTAGCCCGTACTCTTCGGTGTTCGGCTCCGGCAGCGGCGCGCCATCGGCACCTTTCTGACCGCTACCTTCGCCGGTACCGGGAGTCCCCCCGAGCCCACCGACACCGCCTCGCGTCTCGCCGTCTTCGCACGTTGTCACGCCGGGCTCGCCGCCTCGAACGGCCGCGGGTAGATCGCACGCGTTCGATGCGTTCATCGCAGGCGCGCTCGCGCCCGCCTGCGGCGCTGCCGTCGGCGTCTCCCCGCTCGCACCGTCCATCCCATCACCCGCGATCACATCCACCTGCGCCAGCTCCGCCTCCACGTCCGCCACCGCCACGCCGATCGACGATCCGCCCGGCTCCGTCGCGCTCGCCGCGTGAACCTTGAAGCTCCGCACCTTCGCCCCGCTCGCGGATCCCGTCATCGTCAGCGCAATCTGCCCCGCGGGTCCCTCGATCGCGCTGCGGGCCTCGGCGCTCCACGTCCACTCCGCCGCGCAATCGAAGCCTCCGATTACCTTGAGCCCCGCCTCGATCGTCACGCTCTCCGCGAACGCACCGCTCGTGCACGCGAGCACCCGCTTGCCGCCCGCCTTCGCGACCGCTTCCGCGAGCGACGCGTACGGCTTGTCCTTCGTCCCGTCGCCTCCCGGCTCCGCGCTCGCGCTCGCGAACACCGCGCACTCGTCCCTCACCGTGCTCGCGTCCTCCGTCGGATCCGCTTCGCACGTGGGATTCGGCGTGCCACCGCCCTCGCCCTGGAGCCAGTCATGATGTGCGCACGTCAGCATGTAGTCACAGTCGCCGGTCAGACCGATCGACAGCGCATCGCACCCGACGACCGCGAGAACCGCGCAGATGGCGCCTGCCGTGAAAACGCTATGTCCTCTCACGTTCGCGTCCTTTCCTTCCCGCTGCTGCTCACCACACGCCAACGACGCCGACGGTCGTCTCTCCGTTCGCCACGAAAGCCGTCGGTCGCACCCCCACCGAGCCGCTGACCACAGACGAGCGAGGCCAGAGCGCATAGACCAACGCGCCGGCGGCCAGCGCACCGGACGCCGCGTACGCCACGATCGCACCTGTTCCGAATGTGCCGGCGCGCCTCGTGTCGTCCTCGAAGGCACCGCAGGCGCTCGCGACGTCGCTCGGCGCGTGAACGCATCCAGGACCGCGTGACAGGATCGCAGCACGCTGTGCATCCGCGTCGCTCCGCGCGTTGCTGGACGCCACCGTCATCCCGATCCC
>NZ_JEMA01000451.1 GCF_001589285.1 Sorangium cellulosum
CGGCGCTCAGGGGGCGGCGGCCGCCGCGGGGGGCGGCGGCGCATCGGCGCGCCGCTCGAAGATGCACCAGTAGCCGTTCTTGCTGTGACGGACCATGCCGGCGACGTCGTAGACGCCCCGGAAGCGCCGGTCCTTGCGGAGCTTCTCCTGCGCCGGGAACGGGAGCTTGTCGCACGTGTCGGCGCCGCCGACGAACACGAAGTAGCGCGGCGCCTTGTCGAACACGCGCTTCACGTAGCCAGGGCCGGTCTTGTGCGTGTAGCCGCCCGGGAGCTTGGAGATCACCGGGTCGACAAGGCCGAGCAGGTCGAGCACCGGATAGTCGGTCGTGTACCCGATGTACCCGATGTCGCCCACCGCGACCTCGCCGGGCTGGCCGTGCTGCAGGAACCACGCGGCGGCGCCGCCGGCGGCGCTGTCCCAGAACCGCTTTTCGTCGTCGAGGATCCGGTGCTGCGCGCTGTCGATCCGCTGCGCCCGGAAGGCGCCCAGCGCGACGATGCTGCCGGCCATGAGCAGCCCGGCGCCCGCGGCGAGGGCGAGGCCGGCGCCGGCGCGCGCGGCGCGGGCCGAGAGCGCCGGGAGCATCGGCTCGAGCAGCGAGCGCGCGCCGAGGCCCGCGAGGAGGAAGCAGAACGGCTCGAACGGGCTCATGAAGCGGTAGAACGGCATCCAGTCGCCGCCGACGAGGAGCACGTAGCCGGCCACCGCGAGCGCGAGGGCCCCGACGCACAGCGCGTCGCGGTGCCGCGCGACGATCGCCACGCAGAGGCCGAAGAGCGCGAGCAGGAGCGCCGGCCACGTGTGCTCGACGTACTCGCCGATGTAGTGCCGCCCGCCGGCGAGCTGCTGGGCGAGGCTCCCGGTCTTGGCGCTCAGCGTGTTCGGCAGCCACGTGCCGTAGTAGCTGTGCCGCCAGAGCATGTGGAGCGCGATGGGCGCGGCGAAGACGACGCCGCGCAGGAGGTTCTGCCGCCCGAAGAAGCGCAGGCCGAGGAAGAGCATCGGGATGCCGAGGAACATCGGCGCCTCGGGGCGGGTCAGGCCGGCCAGCCCGAAGACGAGGCCCGAATACGGGAAGCCCGTGCCCCGGTCGCGCTCGCGGAACATCATCTCTGTGCCGGCGAGGACGAGCAGCACGAAGAGCGGCGTCTCCAGGCCGAAGACGGCATATCCGCTCTGCACGATCGAGCTCGCGAACAGCCACGTCGCGATGCACGGGATCGCGCCGAGCGGGCGCAGCCGGTTCGCGAGCAGATAGAGCGCGCCGAGCGAGCCGCAGGCGGCGAGCCCGCCGAGCACCTTGGCGAGGACGTCGGGGTCGAGGCCGACCTTGATGCCGGCCGCGAGCAGCACGGTCCAGAGGAAGTTCGTGTACCCCTCGATCCGCTCGCCCGCGTTGTAGACGAGCCCGAGGCCCCGGGCGAAATTGCGCGCGTAGCGGTACGAGATGTACGCGTCGTCGATCGTGAACGAGCGCACCCGCACCATGTTCGCGACGAGGAGGACGGCCGGCAGCACGAGGCCGAGCGCGAGGTGCAGGCGGCCGGAGAGCGGCGCGCCGCGCAGCCATTCGCGCAAGCTCCGGGCGGGGGGCGCCTCTGGCTCGTCGCCGCCCGCCTCGTCCACCTCGCCGTCCGGAGGGGCGACGTCGGCGCGCCCGCGCTCGTCTTCCAGCCCAGGTCCCCGCCCTTGTTCCAGCTCTTGTTCCAGGGAAGCCATGCGACGCGTCTCCCTAGCATGGACGCTTCTTGCCGGGGTCGTTTCTTGGTCGAGGCGCGCGCGCCAGCTATCCTCGAAACATGCGTGCAGCCATTGTCGCTCTTACCGCCTCCTCCGCGCTCTTCCTCGCGCCGCCCGCGCTGGCCGCGCAGGACGTACCCTGCAGCTTCTATGGCGTCGATCCCGGCGCGCCCATCAAGGCGGGGAAGGTGATCCTCGACGAGGACCGCGCAGACCAGCTCGCGCGCGCGGGCGCCGGCGCCGTGCGCGTCGAGTTCCAGCTCGACGGTGACGACGCGTGGGACGACGACAAGCTCGACGAGTACGAGGCCGTCATCGACGCCGTGCTCGACGCGGGCCTCGAGCCGCTCGGGGTGCTCTCCCACCGCGCGGTCCGGGGAGGACAGGACCGCTGGAACGACGACCGCGACGGGGACGGCAACAACCGCTATGTGGAGGAGTTCGCCGACACGGCAGAGGCGCTCATGACGTGGTTCGCCGGGGACGTCGTCCGCTGGGAGATCTGGAGTCAGCCGAACTGCGCGGTGAACCCCGACGCCGCGGCCGACCCCGCGAACGCCGGTTGCACCTACGTCCTGCCGCGGGTGCTCGCGCAGATCTTCGCCCAGATCCGCGCCCGCAACGAGGCGCTCTTCAACGCCGGCGAGCTCTCGCTGATCACGGGCGGCCTGCTCGTCTCGGACGACGCCCTGATGCCGTCTCCAGCGCTCGATTACCTGCGCGAGTTCTACGACCAGCGCGTGTGGGACGAGCTCGAGGCGACCTACGGCGAGCGGTATCCGTGGGCCTACGTCGGTCATCAGGTGTTCGTGAGCCAGTTCGGCGAGATCGATCCGGCCGCGATCACCGGCTATCTGGACGAGGTGCGCGACGTCGCCGAGCAGGAGCGGGACGAGAGCCCGGGCGTCGTGACCGGGACGGCGTGGGCGACGACGCTCGTCGGCGCGGAGCTCCAGGCGGCGAACCTGACCGCCGCCTTCGATCTCCTGTCGGCGCGGAAGGACATCGCCGGCGTGGTCTGGGCCGGCTACCAGGACACGGTGAGCGACGATGCGTCCTACGGCCTCGTGGACGAGACCGGCGTCGCCAAGCTCGCGCTCGACGCGCTCCGCGCGTCGGCCAAGGGCTGCGAGCCCGGGGAAGGCGGGCGGCCGGGGGGCGGCAGCGGCAACGGGGGCAACGGGTCGAGCGGCGGCGCGAGCGGCTCCCCGGCGCAACCCGTCGGCAACGGCACCGGGGGGCGGCCGATCGACGGACAGCGGCGGGAGAGCGCGTGCAGCCTCGCCGCCGGCGCGCCCGGCGGCATCGCGGATGTGGGCTGGCTCGCGTTGCTCGGTGCCGGCGCGCTCGCCTCGAGGCGCTCACGGCGGCGGAGCTGACGGGCGCGTCACCCAACGGAAACAGCGGCGGGCGTTGGCATCGCCTACATTGACGTCATGCCTCACACGTCGATGCGCATCGCGCGGCTGATGGCCGTGCTCGTGGGCCTTCTGTCCTTCAATGGCTGCGGGGACGACGACGGGGGGCAATACCCCTCCGGCATATGCGGCGACGGCGTTGTCGACGCGGGGGAGGTGTGCGACGACGGCAATACGGCGGACGGCGACGGCTGCTCGCCGACATGCCAGATCGAGGCGTCGCCGAAGCTCGGCTGCGGCGACGGCGCGCTCGACCCGGGCGAGCAATGCGACGACGACAACACGGAGGACGGCGACGGCTGCTCGGCGGCGTGCCAGATCGAGGCGCCCCCGCGCTGCGGCGACGGCGCCGTCGACCCGGGCGAGCAATGCGACGACGGCAACGTCGCGGGGGGGGACGGCTGCGAGGTCGACTGCACGAAGACGCCGCCCCGGGAGATCGTGTGCGAGGAGCTGGCGCCGCTCGGGGAGGGGACGTGCGAGGTCGTCCCCGGCGCGGGCGCCACGCTGATCCGGGGCGTCGTGCTCACGCCGGGCACGGTGCTCCGCGGCGGGCGGGTGCTCGTGGACGAGCGAGGGGCGATCGCGTGCGTCGGCTGCGACTGCGAGGCGCCGGGCGCGACGGAGATCACGTGTCCGACCGGCGTCGTCTCCCCGGCGCTGATCAACACGCACGACCACATCACGTTCACGCAGAACAGCCCGTATACCCCGACCGAGGAGCGCTACGAGCACCGGCACGACTGGCGCACCGGCAACAACGAGCACACGGCGATCGACACCCCCGGCTCGGCCACCCAGGCGCAGATCCGGTGGGGCGAGCTCCGCTTCTTGATGGGCGGCGCGACGTCGATCGTCGGCTCCGGGAGCGCGACCGGGCTGCTCCGGAACCTGGACCGGGCCGACCAGGAAGGCCTCGGGCAGAAGCCCGTCAACTTCGACACCTTCCCGCTCCGCGACTCGAGCGGCCGCGAGCTCGCGAGCGGCTGCGGCTACTCGAGCGGCATGGTGACGCAGGAGGACATCGCGGGAGAGGACGCCTATTGCCCGCACGTCGCCGAGGGGATCGAGGCGTCGGCGCGCAACGAGTTCGTCTGTCTGCAGACCGCGCCGAACGACGTGCTGCTGCCGCAGAGCGCGTACATCCACGGCATCGGCCTGACCGCGCTCGACTACGCGGCCATGGCGGTGAACGGCACGGCGCTCATCTGGTCTCCGCGCTCCAACATCACCCTCTACGGCGACACAGCGGTCGTCACCGCGGCCTCCCGCCTCGGGGTGCAGATCGCGCTGGGCACCGACTGGATCGCGACCGGCTCGATGAACCTCCTGCGCGAGCTCCGGTGCGCGGCGTCGCTCAACGAGAGATACTACGACGGCTTCTTCACCGACGAGGAGCTGTGGACGATGGTGACCGGGAACGCCGCCGCGGTCACCGCCACGGACGACGCGATCGGAGCGCTCGCCGCGGGGAAGGTCGCGGACATCGCGATCTTCGACGGCGCAGAGCGCGACGGCCACCGCGCGATCGTCGCGGCCGAGCCGCAGGACGTCGTCCTCGTGATGCGGGGCGGGAAGGTCCTCTACGGCGACGCGGCCGTGGTGTCGGCGGTCCGGGGCGAGGAGGCGTGCGACGCGCTCGATGTGTGCGGCGCCTCCAAGCAGGTCTGTCTGCAGGACGAGATCGGGATGACGCTGGCGGAGCTCGAGGCGGCGGCGGGCGATATCTACCCGGCCTTCTTCTGCGGCGAGCCCGAGCGCGAGCCGCTGTGCACGCCGTCCCGCGCCGCGACAGCGCCCGTGAACGCCTCGGTGAACGGCTCGACCGTGTACACCGGGGAGCCGACGGACGACGATCGCGACGGCGACGGCATCGCCGACGGCGCGGACAACTGCCCCGGCGTCTTCAACCCCGTCCGGCCGCTCGACAACGGGGCCCAGGCCGACTTCGACGGCGACGGCGAGGGCGACGCCTGCGACCCGTGCCCGCTCGACGCGGGCAGCGAGGTCTGCTCGGAGCTGAACCCGGACGACAGCGACAACGACGGCGTGCTGAACGAGGCGGACAACTGCCCTGGCCTCCAGAACGCCGAGCAGGCCGACATGGACGGCGACGGCAAGGGCGACCCGTGCGACCTCTGCCCGGCGGAGGCGAACCCGGGGGTGCGGGGGTGCACGGTGTCGATCTACGACATCAAGAACGGCACGGTCGCCGAGGGCGCGACGGTGGCCCTGCAGAACGCGCTCGTCACCGGGCAGCACAGCAGCGGCTTCTTCGTGCAGGTGAAGCCGGGCGATCCGGGCTACACGGCGGCGGCCTACTCGGGCGTCTACGTGTACAGCCCCGAGAACCCCGTGAAGGTGGGCGATCGCGTGCGGATCACGAGCGCGGTCGTCTCGACCTTCTACGGCCAGATCCAGCTCGGCTCCGCGGTGACCGAGGTGGTCGCGTCGCTCGGCGAGGCGCCGCCGGCGCCCGAGCGCGTCGCGCCGGCGGACATCGCCACCGGCGGCCCGCGCGCGGCCGAGCTCGAGGGCGTCCTTGTCGAGGTGCAGGACGTCGCCGTGATCGGGCTCGACGCCATGTACTACGAGCTCATCGTCACGGGCGATCTGCGCGTGGACGACCTCCTGTACCGGGCGGCGCCGTTCCCCGCGGTCGGCCATGAATTCGCGACGATCCGCGGCATCCTCACCTTCCGCAACGACGACTCGAAGGTGGAGCCGCGCGGCGCGGAGGACCTGGTCTGGGGCGCTCCACGTCTCGCGGCGTTCGGGCCGGCCGCGTCGTTCGCGTACGTCGGACAGGCCGCCGCGCCGTCTCTCCCGGAGCCGGTCGCGGTGACGCTCTCCTGGCCTGCGCCGGCCGACACGTTCGTGGCGGTGACGTCGGCGGATCCGGCGCTCGCGGTGGTGGGCGGCGGCGTGACAGTGCCCGCGGGCGCCGTGAGCGCCCCCGTGCTGCTCGACGGCGTGGCGGCGACCACGGCGGCGACGCTCACGGCCACGCTCGGCGACGGCAGCCTGACCGCGACGGTGCGCGTCCTCGACCCGGCCGAGGAGCCGGCGCTTGCCTCGCTCGAGCCGGCCTCGGCCGAGGTGGCGCCCGGCGGCACGGTGTCGTTCACCGTGACGCTCGACATCCCGGCGCCGCCGGGGGGCGCTGTCGTGGAGCTCGCGCTCGACCCGGCGGACGCTGGCACCCTCCCTGCATCGGTCACGGTCCCGGGCGGGCAGCAGAGCGCCACGTTCGACTACGTGGACGGCGGCTCGGCGGCCGGCGCGACGGTGACAGCGGCGCTCGGATCGAGCTCGCTCACCGCCACGGTCGGGACCGCGACGCCGACGGGAGGGCTCGTGATCAACGAGGTCGATTACGACCAGGCGATGACCGATGGGGCCGAGTTCATCGAGATCTACAACGGCACCGGCGCGCCGGTGGACCTCGCCGGTCACGTGCTCGTGCTGGTCAATGGCTCGTCGGTCCCGCCGTCGGTCTACGGCAGGTTCGACCTGGGCCCTGCCGGGACGCTCGCGGCGGGCCAGTACCTCGTTGTCGGCAGCACGGCCGTCGCGGTGCCGGACGGCGCGCTGAAGATCGATTTCGAGGGCGCGCAGACCGACCGGGTGCAGAACGGGGCTCCCGACGGGATCGCGCTCGTGAACACCGCCACGGGGATCCTGATCGACGCGCTCTCCTACGAGGGGGCGATCACCGCCGTCGCGATCGAGGGGGCCACCGTGAGCCTCGTCGAGGGGACCTTCCTGCCGACCTCGGTGGCGGACAGCAACTCGGCCGCCATGCCCGGCTCGCTCTGCCGCCTGCCCAACGGGACGGACACGAACGATGCCGCCTCGGACTGGGCCTTCTCCGCGACCATGACGCCAGGCGCGGCGAACGTGCCGTGAGCCCCGGCCGAGGCGACGCGCTCCCCGCGCAAGCGCCTCGGCCGCGCGCCGTTCTCCCGGTCCGGCCGCGCGGCCCTCGCCGCGCGGGCCTCGCCCGGCCCCTCGATCCTGTCAGCTTCGTCTGGAGAGGATGAGCCGCGCGCCGCAGCTCACAGGCAGCCGCAGAGCGGGTCGCCCTGCTTGCACACGCACTTGCCGGCCTTCTTCGCCGACACCACCGCGCGGGTGGCCCGCGCGGCCATGGCCGGCGCCGCCCGGCCGCGCCTGACAGCGACGGCCTTCGCCGGGAGCTTCGACGCCTTCGCGTCGACCTCTTCCTCGTCCCCCGCGGCGGCCTTCGCCTCCTCCGCGGCCTTGTACGCGGCGAACGCCTTCTGCGCCTTCTCCGCGTCGCTCTTGGCCGTCTCGAGCGCGAGGCTCAGCTCGGAGATCTTCCTGTTGCGCTCCTCGATATCGAGGTTGAGCTGCGCGATCCGGTCCTGCTCGGCGACGCGGGCGGCCACCGCCTCGGCCTGGGCGGCCTCGGCCTCCTTGACCTTGCCCGCGAAGGTGGTGACCGCGACCGCCGCCGCGGCCGCCATGATCAGCCCCATCCCGAACACGAGCCGATTCCGCCGCTTCTGCCGCACGCCCTGGGCGAGCGCCTCGAGCTCGCGATCCAGGTCCCCGGTCATCGACATGGGCGGCACGCTCGCCGCCACCGGCGCGATGCTGGGGGACGCCTGGACCGCTGCGTGCACGCCCGTCATCGCCCCCTGAGCGTGCGTGGCGGGTTGATAGTAACGCGCTCCCGGGCCCTCTTGGTTGTTCCTCATCGCGCGAGACCTCCTCCTCTGCCTCCGTGAGCGATCCCTCGCCAGGCAAGTGTGGTGCCAGGTGCGACGCCCTCGTCGATCGTGAACGTTCACACCCCGGCGAGCGAGAGCGGCGGGCGGGACGCGGCGTTCGCGGTGAGCGAGCGGCGAGCCGCGGTGGAGGGAGCGAGTCACGGTTGATCCGGGTGGATCAATCGTGCTGGTACACGGAGCGCTCACCCGGACAGCGTTGTGTTCCCCTGGTCCAACCGATGTCCTGCCCCTGCTCGGTAGATTGATCCACTGTGCCTGTTGATCGAAGAGCGATGGAGATCCGCCGATGCCTCGATGAGGCACGAGGCATTCCTCATCAGCGCATTGGCTCCGAGCCGGGTCATCGCTTCACGCGAAAGCATCTCTCGGAGAGCAGCACAATTCCTGTTCGGGATTGGCCCGATGGCGTTTTCCTCTCTGAAGCTTCTATCGCGCCTGGCCCGCGTATGCTTCGCAGCGGCGAGCCGCTCGAGGGCCGCGCGCGCGACGCGCGGGCGCGATCGCGGTTCGCCGCAGCGCGCTCGGCGCGGCGTGGACGTCAGGGCTGCAGCTTGGCGACGAGCGCGTCCTGGCCCGTGCTGCTCGTCAGGGGAGGGCCCCCGAGATCGATGCTGCCGCTGAAGTGGCCCGTCAACGCGATGTTCCCCAGCGGGTCCACGGCGACGGCCGCGGCGCGCTGCTCCCCTCCGTCGCCGAACGACGTCGCCCAGAGCGTCTCGCCGTCGGTCGGCGCGAGCTTCGCCACGAAGGCGTCGAAGCCGCCGTTCGACGTGAGGAGCCGCTTCTTGAAATCGATCCTGCCCTCGAACTCTCCGACCACGAGGACGTTGCCCGCCCCGTCGACCGCCACCCCGAGCGCTCGCTGCTCCTCCCCGTCGCCGTAGGTGTGGCTCCAGAGGTGCGTGCCGTCGGCCCTGAAGGCCGCGACGACAGCGTCTGTCTCTCCGCCGTAAGGCAGGGGCAATCCACCGACGCGGATCTCTCCCTTCGTGTTTCCTGCGACGGCGATGTTCCCGTTCTTGCCCACCGCGACGCTCGTGAACTCCTGGTCCATCGTGTCGCCGAAGCCCCTGGACCACAGCGGCGCGCCCGTCGCCCCGTCGAGCTTCGCCACGAAGGCGTCGTGGCTCGTCGCGACGTACACGTCTTGTCCGAACCGCACCGTGCCGGCCACACGGCCGGCCACGACCACGTTGTCGTCGGGCGCGACGGCCACGTCGAGCGCGGCCTGAGGGCTCGTGTCGCCGAAATGGCTGTTCCAGACGTGGTGGCCCTCCGCGTCGATCTTCACGACGAAGATGTCCTCTCCGCCGCCGCCCCTCATCGTCGTCTCATCCAGCACGTTCGCCGAGTTGGAGAACATGCCCGCGACGAAGATGTTGTTCTCCGAGTCCACCGCGACCCCGTACGCGTTGTCGGAGTTCGGGCCGCTGATGCGCTTGATCCAGAGCAGGGTGCCCCCCGGGTCGAGCTTCGCCACGAACA
This sequence comes from Sorangium cellulosum, assembly GCF_001589285.1. Taxonomy (GTDB): domain Bacteria; phylum Myxococcota_A; class Polyangia; order Polyangiales; family Polyangiaceae; genus Sorangium; species Sorangium cellulosum_G. The sequence goes on from NZ_JEMA01000451.1 coordinate 9,404, forward strand.
CGTCGCTGCCCTGGCTCGTGAACGTCGTCCCGTCGAAGTTGACGGTGCCCTCGAAATTACCGGCCACGATCACGTTGTCGTCCCGGTCGCGCGCCACCGCGCTGCAGAGATCCGTGCCCGATCCGCCGAACACCGTTGGCCAGTCCGTCTGGCCGCTCTCGGGCGTGAGCTTCACGACGAAGCCGTCGGTCGATCCGAGGCTATTGGCGAAATCCGTCCGCCCGGAGAAGCTGCCGGCGACAAGGATGTTCCCCCCGCCGTCGAACGTGACGTCGAGGCCGCGCTGCTCGCCGCCGCCTCCGATCTGGACGCTCCACGTGGGCGCTCCGTCGCACGTGCCGCTGCCGCCGTCGCACGTCTCGTCCTCCGCTGTCGCGCAGTCCTCGGCCCCGGGGACCACCTGACGCTCGCACGTGCCGCCCTGCCGACAGCCGCCCTTGCACGCGCCGACTCCCTCGGTACCGACCGGGCCCTCATAGCAGGGCTCGCAGCCCCCGCCGCCTTCGGACGAGGACGACGTCGCGCCGCCCTGGCCGCCGACGCCGCCCGCGCCG
>NZ_JEMA01000452.1 GCF_001589285.1 Sorangium cellulosum
GCCGTCGCGAAGAGCGAGGCCGCCAAGCCGCCCGCCAGGGGCGAGGCTGCGCCGCGCGGGCCCGCCGTGGCCACGCGCAGCTCGGCTCCGAAAACCGACAAGCCCGCCGCGCGCGACGCGGCGGAGCGCGCCTCGCGCGAGGTCGCGAAGCGCGACGCGAAGGCGCGCGACCGATCGTCCTCATCCTCGGCGCGCGAGTCCGCGGCGCCGACACCCGCCCGTGGCGAGGCTGACACGCGGGACAAGGAAGGCCACGAGGATCACAGCGAGGCGAAGCGGCGCCGTCACAAGCGGCGGTCGCGGGTCGCCAAGGCCGAGTAAGCTGCGCCGCTCGCGGCGCATTTCCCTCGCGCGCACGCTGCGGCGTTGTATACCGCGCAGCCTGCGATGGCTCAGATCGTCCTGCCCGCGCCCGGTCCGAACGCCGTCACGTCGGGCCCACCCCATCGCGCCATCCTGAGGCTCGCGCTGCCGACCGTCGCGGCGATGCTCACCCAGAGCATCGTCAACGAGGTCGACATCGTCTTCTTCGCGCACCTGCCGTGCCCCGAGTCCTCGAACGCGCACGCGGCGCTCCTGCCGTCGCTGATCGTCCTCTGGCTGTTCGGCGGCTCGCTCAGCGCGATCTCGGTCGGCACGCAGGCGTTCACCGCGCGCCGCTTCGCCGAGAAGCGGCCCGAGGACGCGGGCGCGGTCCTCGCGAACGCCCTGTTCTTTGCGCTCGTCGCGGGCGTCGCCTTCTCGGCGCTCGGGTACCTGACGATGCCCTACATCCTGTCGGTCATCATCAAGGTGCCGGACGCGCGCCAGGCGGCGCTCGACTACCTCGGCTGGCGCCTGCTCGGGGTGACGTCGATGGCGGCGACGTTCGCGCTGAAGGCGTTCTTCGACGGGATCGGCAAGACGCACATCCACCTCGTCTCGGCGCTCGCGATGAACGCGCTGAACATCGTGCTGTGCCTCCTGCTCATCTTCGGCAACGACGCGCTCGGCATCCCGAGGTACGGCATCGCGGGCGCGGGCATCGCGGGCTTCATCTCGACCTACGTCGGCCTCGCGATCATGCTCGCGTACGCGCTCCTCCCGCAGTACCGGCGCGTCTACCGCCCGTTCGCCGCGAGCAAGCTCTCGGTCCCGCTCACCTGGTCCATCCTCAAGCTGTCGATCCCGAGCGCCGTCGCCACCATCGCGATCATGACCGGCTTCGGCCTGTTCTACGCGATCGCCAGCAAGCTCGACCAGGTCGCGCCGGCGGGCGTGATCTCGCCGCTCTGCCCGGGGGGCCGCGCCGAGCCGGTCTACGGCGCGGCGACCACGGTCATCGTCGGGATCCTGAAGCTCACGTTCACCGCCTGCCTGGCCTTCGGCACCTCGACGGCCACCCTGGTGGCGCAGTCGCTCGGCGAGAAGGACGGCGACAAGGCCGCGCGCTTCGGCTGGGTGAGCGTCCGGCTGGGGCTCGTGATCTTCGGCGTCGTCGGCCTGCTCGAGGCGATCTTCGCCCCGCAGATCCTCGCGTTCGCCAGCAGCAGCGAGCTCGTCCAGGCCGCGGCGCTCCGGCCGCTCCAGGTGATGGGCATCTGCACGCCGCTCGTCGCGGTCGGCATGATCCTGACGCAGGCGCTCTTCGGCGCGGGCAACACGCTGTTCGTGATGGTCGTGGAGCTCATCCTCCACTTCACCTGCCTCGTGCCGCTCGCGTGGCTGCTCGGCATCACGCTCGGCTTCGGCCTGATGGGCATCTGGGGGGCCGGCGTGATCTACGTGGTCCTCCTCGCCGCGACCATGGTGTGGAAGTTCCGCTCGGGGGACTGGAAGAAGATCCGGCTCGACGCGCAGGATCAGCCCGGCAAGGCCGCGCTCGGCGAGGGCAGCGGCGGCCCGAGCGCGCAGGGGCTCTGACCCGGCCCGCTCACCGGGGGAACGCCGCCGCGTTCCCGCCGTCGACGGTCAGGACGCAGCCGGTCGTGGCCTCGGCGGTCGCGAGGTAGAGGAAGCTCTGCGCCACGTCGGCCGCGGTGGTCTCGCGCCGGAGCAGGTTGTCGCGGAAGTAGTCGTCGACCGAGACGTTGCGGGCGCGCGCGCGCGCCTCCAGCAGGCCGGCGCCGAACAGCGCGGTGCGGATGCGGTCGGCGTTCACGGCGTTCGCCCGGATGCGCTGGGGGCCGAGGTCGACGGCGTACTGGCGCATCAGCGCCACGAGCGCCGCCTTGGCGACGGCGTACGGGCCGAAGGCGGGCCCCTGGTTGAACGCGCTCTTCGACGCGTTGAACAGCAGCGCGCCGCCCGCGTCCTGGGCGAGCAGCACCCGCGCCGCCGCGCGGGCGACGTTCTGGTGGCCGAGCAGGTTCAGCTCGAGCGAGGCGCACAGCGCCTCGTGCCCCTCCGACGTGTGGAGGGACCCCGAGAACGCGCGCCCGGCGTTCGAGACGATCACGTCGACGCCGCCGAAGTGCGCCGCGGCCTGCGCGAACGCCCGGTTCACGCTCGCCTCGCTGCGCACGTCGCACGCGATCTTGATGCAGCGGCCGCGGTGGCGCGCGTCGAGCTCGGCGGCGGCCTTCTCGAGCGGCTCCTCGTCGCGATCGAGCAGCGCCACGTGCGCCCCCGCGGCGAGGAACGCCGCCGCTGTCGCGTGGCCGATCCCCGACGCGGCGCCCGTGATCAGCGCGATGCGCCGATCGAGCGGGCCCTTCTGGCCGGTCCCGAGCTTCAGCTTCGCCTGCTCGAGGCTCCAGTACTCCATGTCGAACAGGTCGAGCTCGGGGACCGGCTCGTACCCCCCGAGCGCCTCGGCGGCCTCGATCACGGAGACGGTGTGCTCGTAGACGTCCGCGACGATCTCGGCCTCGGCGCGCGAGCCGCCGACGCACAGCGCGCCGACCCCCGGGAACAGCAGCACCCGCGGGAACGGATCGAGCTCGTCGCGCCTCACGCCGCGCGCCGCGCAGGAGCGGCGGAAGTACTCGTGGTACTCGGCCACGTACTTCGCGATGCCCTTGTCGACGGCCGCGCGGAGGCGCCCCACGTCGGCGACGGCGTGGCCGTCGACCACGAGCGGCCGCGCCTTGGTGCGGATGACGTGATCCGGGGTCGCGCAGCCGATCTGCGAGACGCGGGCGAGGTCGTCGCGCTCGCAGAACGAGATCAGCTCCAGGCTGGTGCGGAGCGTGCAGACCCACGGGCGGCCCGAGGCGCGGGCGAGCGCGCCCCGGACGACCGGACCGATGGCGGCCCGGATGTCCGGGTCCGGCGCCGACACGGTGGGGTGCGAGGCGATCGCGCTGCGCTGGACGATGTAGCGCTCGGCGCGGGTGACCGCGTCGATCATGCGCGTGTAGCTCTCCTCGGCTGTCTCTCCCCACGTGAAGACGCCGTGCTTGTCGAGGATCATCAAGGACGGGAGCGACCCCTGCTCGAGGCGCGCCCGGATGAGCTCGGCGACGCGGCGCGCGAGCGCGAAGCCCGGCATCACGTAGGGCACGAAGAGCGCGTCGTCGCCGTAGATCGCCCGGACGACCTCGGCCGAGCCGCGCAGATCGATGACCGACAGCACGGCGTCCGCGTGCGTGTGATCGACGAACTTCGCGGGGATGATCGCGTGCAGCAGCGCCTCGACCGACGGCGTCGGGCTCGATGGATCCAGCATCTGGCCGCGGAGGAGCGCGACCATCTGCTCGTCGGTCATCGCCTCGAGCTCGCACGCGCGCTGGAGCGGCGCGAGGCGGCACGCCGGGAAGCCGCGCGGCTCGATCGTCGCGAGATCCCACCCGCTGCCCTTGATGAAGAGCACGTCGACGCGGTCGCCGAGCAGGTCGACGGCCGTGCTCTTGACGCTGGTGTTGCCCCCGCCGTGGAGGACGAGCGACGGATCGGCGCCGAGCAGGCGGGAGGTGTAGACGCGGAGGGCGAGATCCTCGCCGCAGGTGGCGGCGTAGGTGTCGAGGTAGCGCTGGGCTTCTGCCTTGCTGTGGCGAGGATCCATCGATCGGCCGCCTACCCCAGCGGCGGAGGCGCCGAAAGCCCGCCGCTCAGTAGCGGTAGTTCTCGGCCTTGAAGGGGCCCTCGGCGGGGATGCCCAGGTACTTCGCCTGCTCCTGCGTGAGCTGCGTCAACTCGACCCCGAGCTTCGGCAGGTGGAGCGCAGCGACCTTCTCGTCGAGCTTCTTCGGCAGCAGATGGACGCCGACCGTGTACTTCTCCGTCCACAGGGCGATCTGCGCGAGCACCTGGTTCGAGAACGAGGTCGACATCACGAACGACGGGTGGCCGGTGGCGCAACCGAGGTTCACGAGCCGGCCGCGCGCGAGGACGATCAGCCGCTTGCCGTCCGGGAAGATGAAGTGGTCGACCTGCGGCTTGATGTTCTCCTCCTTGATCTCGGGGTTCTTCTCGAGCCACGCGATCTGGATCTCGGAGTCGAAGTGGCCGATGTTGCAGAGGATCGCCTCGTCCTTCATCGCGAGCATGTGCTCGGCCCGGACCACGTCGGCGCAGCCGGTCGCCGTGACGAAGATGTCGGCGATCGGGGCGACGGTCTCGAGGCGCTTCACCTCGTAGCCCTCCATCGCCGCCTGCAGCGCGCAGATCGGGTCGATCTCGGTGATGATCACGCGCGCGCCGAGGCCGCGCAGCGACTGCGCGCACCCCTTGCCGACGTCGCCGTAGCCGCACACGACGGCGACCTTGCCGGCGAACATCACGTCCGTGGCGCGCTTGATGCCGTCGCCTAGCGACTCGCGGCAGCCGTAGAGGTTGTCGAACTTGCTCTTCGTCACCGAGTCGTTGACGTTGATCGCGGGCACCTTGAGCTTGCCCGCGCGGTGCATCTCGTAGAGCCGGTGCACGCCCGTCGTCGTCTCCTCCGACAACCCGCGGATCGGGTCGTTGCCGGTGAAGAGATCCGGGTGCTTCTCGTGAGCGATGATCGTGAGATCGCCGCCGTCATCGAGGATCATGTTGGGCCCCTTGCCGCCCTTGAAGGCATAGAGCTGCTGCTCGATGCACCAGTCGTACTCCTCGATCGTCTCGCCCTTCCAGGCGAAGACCGGGATGCCGGCCGCCGCGATCGCCGCCGCCGCGTGGTCCTGCGTCGAGTAGATGTTGCAGCTCGACCAGGTGACCTCGGCGCCGAGGGCCACCAGCGTCTCGATCAGCACCGCGGTCTGGATCGTCATGTGGAGGCAGCCGGCGATGCGCGTGCCCTTGAGCGGCTGCGTCGGGCCGTACTCGGCGCGGAGCGCCATCAGCCCGGGCATCTCCTTCTCGGCGATGCGGATCTCCTTGCGGCCCCAGTCTGCGAGCGTGATGTCGGCGACCTTGTACGAGAGCTTCTTCTCAGCAGTCATGATGTCCCCTTGTCGTTATCCCGTGAATGCGCCGGTGCGCGCGCCGCGCCAGCCGACGAGTAGCTGCCAAACCAGGTGTCGATCCGGGCCTTCTCCCTGCCAGGCGGACGGCAGCCGCCGGATCTCGATGCCGCAGAGCCCGGCCTCCTCGGCGAGGCGCCTGAGGTCGGCCGGCGTGAAGCCGAGCCAGATGTCCGCCTCTTGCTCCCGCAGCGTCGGATCGTTGTGCGCCTCGTAATCGAGCACGCACACCGCGCCGCCGCGGGCCCGCAGGGCGTCGTCCCCGTGGGGGGGCGCGGCCGGCCGCGCGAGCTCGACGAGCGCGCGCATGGCCCTCGCCGGCTGCGGCGCGTGGTGCAGCACGCGGGCCGCGAACACCACATCGGCGCCGCCGGAGAGGGGCTCGCCGGCCTCGGGCGGATCGCCCCCGAGCGCGCGGGCCACGGCGCGGATCACCTCGGATCCGTCGATCTCGCCGCACACGAGCTCGACATTCTCGAGGCTGCGCCGCCGCATACGCTCTGCCGCGAGCTGGAGCTGGGCGCTCGCGCGATCGAGCGCGACAACGCGGTCGAAGACGGGAGACAGCACCTCGAGCAGCGCCCCGTCGCCGGTGCCCGCATCGACCGCCAGCCGGCGGTGGGGCAGGAGCGGCGCGAGCGCGGCGAGGTAAGCGGCGAGCTCGGACGGCGGCCCCGAGCGGAGCGGGCGCCCGCCGCGCGCGAAGAACTCGCGGGTCTCGGCGTCGCGCGCGGCGAGCACCTCCTCGATGCGCGCGAGCGTGCCGTCCGCCGCGCACGCGCGCTGGCCCGCGCGCACGGCGTCGTCGACCACCGGGTCGGTCGTGGCGCGCGGGTCGAGGCGGAGCAGCGTCCACGTGCCCTGACGCCGCGCGAGCAGGATGCCCGCCTCGCGGAGCGCGGCCGCGTGGCGCGAGATCTTCGGCTGCCCCTCGCGGAGCAGCTCGGCCAGCTCGCCGACGGCGAGCTCTTCCGCCGCAGCCAGGCCGAGGAGCCGCACCCGCACCGGATCGGCGAGCAGCCGGTACAGCTCGCACCGCGCGATCGCCTCGACAGGCTGGGCCGGGGACTCCATGACGGTGGCCACGGGCAAGCTATATGCGTCGATGCGCATAGATGCAAATATAAACTCGTGGTTCCGGCCACCTTCTGCCGGGGTGACGGGAACCACGCCCGCCAGCGCCGAGGGGATCGAGGCAGCCACGCTCCGCGAGGCTCGGCGGGCGCGCTCCCGGCGACGAGCACGCCGTCCGTGGTTGAGGACAAGCAGGCCATCTTCCGTGGCTGAGGTGCGGGAAGCGCCGTCCGTGGTTGGGGAAGCGCCGTCCGTGGTTGGGGAAGCGCCGTCCGTGGTTGGGGAAGCGCAGCGCCGTCCGTGGTTGAGGACAAGCGAGGCGGCGGCCGTGCGCGAAACGCGGCTTATTCCACCTTCCCTGGATCTGCCGTGTGTCCCGGCGCGCCGCGGTGGGCGGCGCGTCAGCCGAACGAGCGGACGGCCTTCTCGAGCTTCGCCTCCTCGGAGGCGCGGAGCAGGCCCACGGCGACGACGGTCAGCCGCTCCGGCCGGAGCAGAGCGCGCGCGGCGTTGCGCACGTCATCGACGGTGACGCGGGCGAGCTCCTCGTGCCGTTCCTCCGGGGTCCGGGCGATGTCGGCGAGCGCGGAGAGCCCGTAGAATCCCGCGGTCGCCTCGGGGTCGTCCTGCATCGCCTCCACCGACCAGAGGTGGCGGTCCCGCGCCTTGGCCAGCTCGTCCTCGCGCGGGCCGGTCTCGGCGAGCTCCCGGAGCAGCGCGAAGATCTCCCGGACCACCACGGTCGCGCGGTCGTGCTGCACGCCCGCGGCGATGTCGACGACGCCGTCGTCCTCGTACGCCTCGAACATCCCCGACACGTCGTAGCAGAGGCCCAGCCGGTCGCAGATCCGCTCGTACAGCCGCGTCGACATGCCGTCGTCGAGCACGCGGAGCAGCATCTCCACGGCGGGCTCGCGCGGATCGCGCTCGCTCACGCCCCGGAACGCGACCCGCAGCTCGGTCTGGCTCGACTGGTTCTCGATGAAGCGGAACCTCGGCTTCTTCTGCCCGTTCGGCGGCGGCGTGGCGGGCACCTGCTCGCCGCGCGGCATCGCGCCGAAGTGCCGCTCGATCACCCGCGCGCACGCCTCCGGATCGAACCGCCCTGCCACGCAGAGCACCGCGTTCGCCGCCGTGTAGTGCCGGGCGTGGTGCGCGCGCAGCATCGGCTCGTCGAACCGGTCGAGCGCGTCGATGCCCCCGGTGATCGTGAAGCCGAGCGGGTGCCGCTCGTACATGAGCGCGCGGGCGTTGTTGTCCGCGTCGATGTCGCGCCCCTCGTCGTCGAGGTCCTCGAGGATCTCCTCGCGCACGATGCCGCGCTCGACCTCGATCGCGGTGAAGCGGGGCGACGTGGCGACCTCGCCGAGCAGGGCGAGCACCGGGTCCAGGTTCGACGGCGGCACGGAGATGCTCATCACGCCGTGGTCGACGTGGGTCGCCGCGTAGAGCGTCCCACCGAGGCGCTCGAAGGCGAGCGCCTGCGCGTGCGCCGAGGGCAGCGTCGACGTCCCCCGGAACACCATGTGCTCGAGGAAGTGAGAGATCCCGTTGTTCTGCTGGGTCTCGAACCGCGAGCCCACGCGCAGGTAGAGCGAGGCGACCGCCCGGTGCACCTGCGGTTGCGGGACGAGCACGACCTTGAGGCCGTTCGAGAGGACGACGTCCCGAGCGTCACGCAGCGGGAGCGACGTCATTCCCCCTCGTCGTCGATCGGGAGCTCCGGCTCGCCGGAGCCGTCCTCGGCCGGCCTGGCCTCCTTGAGGAGGCTCTGGTCGTACTTCACCTCGCTGCCGATGGTCGACTTCAGCCGGCGCATGTACCCGACGAGCGCGTCGTTCTGCTTGGCGGCCCGCATCGCCGATGTGTAGAACTCGCGGTCCTTGTCCCATTGCTCCTGGCTCGGGGAGGTCTTCTCCTTGAGCTGGATCACGGCATACCCGTTCTCCAGCGCCACGACGTCCTTGGGCAGGTCGCCCGGCTTGTCGAGCTGGAAGGCGATGCGCGCGGGCTCAGTGCTGTCCCTCGCGTCCGCGATGGGCGACCCCGACACGTTGAACGGCAGGCTCGCCTCGACGGTGGGCCGGTTCGGATGGTTCGCGATCGTGTAGGGCGCCCGCGCCGCGCCCGGCTCGGTCTGGCCGTCGTTCTTCGTACCGCCCGCGTCCGTGGCTCCGCCCTGCTTCGCGGCCTTGTCCTCCGGCTTCGCGCCCGGCGCGGCGGCCGCGCCCTTCGCGGGCGTGAGCTGCGCCATGTAGGCGGCGAGCGCGTCCTCCAGCGACTTGCCGCCGGCGGCGGCAGCGAGCACCTGCTTGGCGGCCTCGGCCGCGAGCCGCTCCGACTCGTGGGCCACGTAGAGAGCGCGCGCCGCCTCCAGCCGGCCGATCTTCTCGGCCTCGGCGTCCTTCGCGATCTGCTCGACCTTGATCACCTGGAAGCCGTCCTCGGTCTCGACGAGGTCCGACACCTCGCCCGCCTTCATCTCGAAGAGCTTGTCCTCGACGGGCTTGCTGAGCCGGCCCTTGGTCACGCAGCCGAGCTCGCCGCCGCGCGCCGCGCTCGGGTCGTCGCTGGCGCTGCGCGCCACGTCGGCGAAGCTCTCGCCCTTCTTGAGGCGCTGGACCGCCTGCTCGATACGCGCCTTCGCGGCGGCCTTTCCCGCCTCCGGCCCCTGCTCGGCCTCGTCGGGCTTCACCTCGGCCGTGATGATCCGGGCGACCCGGCACTCGGGCAGGTACTGCGCCTTGCGCCCCTCCCACGTCTTGTCGAGCTCCTCCTTGTTGGCGTCGGCCCAGGCCTGGATCGCCTTCTCCGAGGTATCCACGACGAGATCGCTGTAGAAGCGCCGGTCGAAGCGCACGTAGCTGAGCGTCCGGGTGGATTTCTCGCGGGAGAACTGCTCGAACGCCTCGTTCTCGCCGACCCGGACCCGCGCGCGGATGAAGTCGCGCATCCGCGCCGCGATGAGCTCCTTCCGCTGGTAATCGCGGAAGTCCGTGGGGCTCATCTTCGTGATGTTCCGGATTTGCCGCTCGTACTGCTTGTTGTCGAACTTCTTTGTCTGGCGGTTGCGGACGTCCAGGTAGCGAATCAGGTCCTCTCGGAGGTTGAGCGCGTAACCGACCTGGCGGATCTTGTCCGCCGGGAGCGAGACACGCACCCTGCCGGTCCCGAGCTCGGCCGTCAGCTCGTCGTCCGAGACGCTGATCCCGAGGCGCTTCGCGTCCTCGTTGAGGAGCCACCGCTCGTAGAGCCCCTCCGCCGTGATCCGCCGGAGCCCCATCGCCCGGAGGCGATTTTCGTCGACGCTCCGCATCGCGAGCAGGTTCCTCGAGGCGTTGAACTCGATCGAGGAGAGGCAGCTCCCTCGGACCTCGACGGCGCAGGTGCTCGCGGTCGACTGCACGGGGCCGGTGTTCGGGCGAAACTGGACGATGAAGACGACGGCGATCGCGATGACGATGGCAGCGCCGAAGATTTGGCTCAGTCTGTTCACGAAGGGCTCGCTCCCGGGGCGCGCTGCTCGCTCCTCGAGCAGCCTCTCGCCTTGGCCTGGCGCGGCATAGCACGGCGTCGACGGCGTGTCTTTACGGCGGTCGAGAGCGGGGTTAGGGGCTCATCCCATGGCAAGCTCGAAGTCACACCTCCCTGATTGCGGCCTCTACCTGACGACAAAGCCGCTCCCCGGAAACGAGGACAAGGTGCCTGCCGGCATCATCGTCTCCTTCCACAACCACTCGGACAACGGTCTGCCGACGGTCACGACGCCCGATCACAACGTCCACAACCGCTGGCACTTCCACGGCCCTGCCGTCTCGTTCCGGGGCACGACGTGGGCGGACTCGCTGCAGCGCCTCCCGGCCGAGGGGTTCTACACGCTCCGCAAGGAGCTCACGTTCGACGGGGGCAACTGGCCGAAGGGCACGCTGGTGCAGCTCGGCTACACGCAGGCGGGCATGCCTATCCTGTTCATCGCCCGCGTGCGATCGCGGCTGCAGGAGAACGACCTCTTCTTCTCCGACAAGGGCGTGGGCATCAAGCGCGACCAGCTCTCGCTGCTCGAGCCCGTCTCCGTGTTCGAGGAGCCGAGCGACGGCTCCGGCCACAAGCCCGACCACGCCGAAGCCCACTGATCAGCTCGCCCCTCCCGTCCAGACTGAACTTACTCGGGAGGTGTCGAAACTCATTCCCGGGCACGGCGTGTGCTTGTAATTTTCTTCTGTGATTCGACGCAGAACCCTCACTCCTCCGTCGCTCCAGATTCCACCTCAGCTCCTGGCGAACCGCCGCAGAAGCGCTCGCCGTGAGCTCAGCGAGCGGGTGCGCCTCGAGACCGAGGATCGCGCGGTCTCGGGCTGGACGCTGAACGCCAGCGTCGGCGGGCTTCGGGTGGTGATAGAAAATTCACTCGATCCCGGTACGGAGCTAACGGTCTGGCTCGACGGCAGGGCCCCGCGCCCCGGCCGGATCACGTGGGTCCAGGACGAGCCGGACGGGTCGATCGTGGGCGTCTGCTTCCTCGACGAGGGGGAGCCGAGGCCGTCGCGGTCGAGCTCGTAGCCCGCACGGGACGGCGCAGAAATGCGCGGGCGCGCCAAAGCGCCACAGACCCATGGCAGCGCTGTCAGCTTGACGAGGCCCCCGCAATTTTGCGATGGATGTTCCTGCTGGCATGGGGGTAGCCGGGAACCAGCGGACGATGCCGACACCCGCGGAGATAAAGAAAGCCCTGCTCCAGGCCGGATTCGAGGTCTACCGCACCCGAGGCGACGCCGTGCACGTCGCGGAGCGGGTGCGGGAGAACCTCCTCATGGACTCGGGGATCGTCGTGGGCGCCGAGCCGCTGCGCGTCGGGTTCGTTGTGCGCGCGCAGCGCAACGACTTCCCGGGCGCGGCGGACGAGCAGCTCTTCGAGCGGGCGCGCGGCCTGGCCGAGCCCGCCGTGGCGCGCGGCTACACCGAGGGCGAGGCCGCGCTCCGTCAGGTCCGCGATCCCGGCGACGCGGAGCGGACGCTGGACACGTGGTGCGAGGTCCAGTTCGAGAAGCCGGTGGCGTCGCTCGAGCTCGCCGTCAGCGAGGTGGGGTTCGCCCTCTCGCTGGAGAAGACTGCCCTGCCGCGGTAAGCGGTCGACGATGCCGTTCGACCGAGCCGCGAGCCTGCTCGGGCCCTCCGGCCCGTTCGCGCGCGGCCTGCCGGGCTACGAGGACCGCGAGGGGCAAGTCGCGATGGCGAGCGCGGTCGAGCGGGCGATCGCCGAGGACCGCATCCTCCTCTGCGAGGCGGGCACCGGGACGGGCAAGACGCTCGCTTACCTGGTCCCCGCGATCCTGAGCGGCCGCAAGGTCGTCGTCTCGACCGCGACGAAGGCGCTCGAGGACCAGATCTACACGAAGGACCTGCCGCTCGTGGCCGAGCACCTCCGGCTGGATCCGCGCGCGGCGCTGGTGAAGGGCCTCGGCAACTACCTCTGCCTGCGCCGCTACAACGAGCTCCGCCAGAGCCCCGGCGCGGGCGCCGGGACCGCGGGGCGCTCGCTGCCGCTCCTGGAGGCGTGGGCGCAGGAGACCGAGATGGGCGACGTCGCCGAGCTCGCCTACCTCGCGGAGGGCGATCCGCTCTGGCGGGAGGTGGCGTCGTCGAGCGAGACGCGGCTCGGGGCCTCGTGCGACTACTACGACGAGTGCTTCGTCACGCGGATGAAGCGCGACAGCGAGGCGGCGCGCCTGCTCATCGTCAACCACCACCTCTTCTTCGCGGATCTCGCGCTGAAGATCGCCGGTGCGCGCCGCGGCTTCGCTGGCGCCGGCGCGCTCCCCCCGTACGACGCGGTGATCTTCGACGAGGCGCACCAGCTCGAGGACATCGCGACGAGCTTCTTCGGCGTCCGCGCCTCGCGCGCGCGGGTCGACTCGATGCTCCGCGACGCGGACCGGGCCTTCATCGCGTCGGGCCTCGCCGACCACATCCTCGGGCGGGGCGAGGGGACGGCGATCACGGCCGTGGTGCGCGAGTCCGCGGACGCGCTCTTCGATCGGCTCGCCGCGCTCGGCGGCGCCGCGGGCAGCGCGGATCGCGGCGACGCCCGGGTCCCGCTCGCCAGGGACGCGTGGTCGGGCGAGCTGCTCGGCGCCTACCATCGCCTGGACAACCACCTCGAGGCGCTCGCGAGCTACGCGAGCGCGAACGCGATCAGCGAGGCGGTGCAGCTCGTCGGCAACCGCGCCGCGCAGCTGCGCGACGACGCCGCGCGGATCGTCGACCCCGCGACCAACCAGGTCACGTGGGTCGAGGTGCGCGGGCGCGCCGTCTCGTTCGGCGCGTCGCCGGTCGATCTCGGGGACATGCTGCGCGAGCACGTCTTCGAGCGGATCGGCGCCGTGGTGCTGACGAGCGCCACGCTCACAACGGGCGGCTCCGGCGCGTCCGGGTTCCGCTTCCTCCGCTCGCGGATGGGCCTCGACGAGGAGGTGTCGGTGCCCGTCGACGAGCTCGAGGTCCCGTCGCCGTTCGACTACCCGAGCGCCGCGCTGCTCTACACGCCGCGCGACCTCCCCGAGGCGACCGACGCGGCGTTCGTCGATCGCGCGGCCGATCGCATGGCCGAGCTCATCGGCATCACCGGCGGCGGCGCGTTCGTCCTGTGCACGTCGATCCGCGCCATGAACGCGCTCGCCGCGGCCCTGCGCGCCCGGCTCGCCCGCGCGCCCGCGCAGGCCCGGGCGGCCGGGGGCGCGGCGCGGCAGCCGATCCCGCTGCTCGTGCAGGGGGACGCGCCGAAGGGCGCGCTGCTCCGCCGCTTCCGCGCCGAGCGGCACGCCGTGCTCGTCGCGACGATGAGCTTCTGGGAGGGGGTCGACGTCCCCGGCGAGGCGCTGCGCCTCGTGATCATCGAGAAGCTCCCGTTCGCGGTGCCGACCGATCCCGTCGTCGCCGCGCGGTGCGCGTCGATCGAGCAGTCCGGCGGCAACCCCTTCATCGCCTACAGCGTCCCGCAGGCCGCGATCACCCTGAAGCAGGGCTTCGGCCGGCTGATCCGCACGCGCACCGATCGCGGCATCGTCGCGATCCTGGACCGGCGGGTGCGCACGCGCGGCTACGGCCGCGTGCTGCTCGACAGCTTGCCCGACGCGCGCCGGACGGAGCGCATCGAGGACGTGCGCGCGTTCTGGACCGCCGCCCCGGCGGAGGCGCAAGGAGAAGCGCCGGCGCGCGGCGACGAGCCGCGGTGAGGTGAGCGTGCGGTGAGGCGGGGGCGCGGTGAGGCGAGCGGAGGCGGGGACGCGGTGAGGCGAGCGGAGGCGGGGGCGCGGTGAGGCGAGCGCGCGGCGGGATGGCCGTCAGGGGTACGACGTCTTGCCGTAGATGCACCAGGCGCCGCCCTTCTTCAGGGCGATGGTCTGGCGGAGCTTGTAGTCCTTCTTGAACCGCGGATCGTTGTACGACGCGCGCGAGGAAGGCACCGTGGGGTTCCGGCAGTCGGCCCCGGAGGCGATGATCAGGAAGTAGCGCGGGTTCTTGGAGAAGAGCGCGTCGGTGTAGCCGGTGCCCACCTTGTGCGTGTACCCGCCCGGCAGGCTCGAGACCTCGGGGCTGAGCAGCCCCAGCATGTCGACGATCGGGAAGCCCGTGCGGTACCCGACGTAGCCGATGTCCGCGATCGCGATGGGGCCGGGCTCCGCGTTCTGCACGAGCCAGTCGGCCGTGCGCCCGGCCGCGTCGTCCCAGAACCCCTTGTCGTTGACGAGGAGGTTGCTCTGCGCCCGCCAGAGCTCGCCGGTGCGGGTCGCGATGGTGATCGCGCCGAACGCCGCGAGCGCGAGCGACGCGGCCCGCTCGCGCCGCGCGGCGATGCCGCGGATCGCGTCGTCGGCGAGCAGGAACGCGAACGGCTCGGCGGGCGCGAGGAACCGGAAGTACGGCATCCAGTCGCCGCCCACCACGACGACGTACACGCCGAAGAGCAGCGCGATCGACGCGATCGCGAGGCCGCTCCGGCGCCGGTGGACGATCGACGACGCGACCGAGACGAGCCCGAGCCACAGGAAGGCGCCGGCGTGCTGCGCGTACTTGCGGACGTAGTCGCTCCCGCCCTGGAGCTGCTGCGCGAAGTTGCCGGTCTTCGCGGCGAGCGTGTTCGGGAGCCACGCGCCGTAATAGCTGTGCCGCCAGAGCAGGTGCGCCGCGACAGGGAGCGCGAAGGCGAGCAGGCGGAGCAGGTTCCGCCGCGAGAACGCCTGGTCCACGTGCCAGATGACGAGCAACCCGAGGAACAGCGGCGCCTCCGGGCGGGTGAGCGCGGCGAGCGCGAACATCACGCCGGACCAGGGGAACGAGGACAAGGTGAGCGCCGGCCGCGGTGCGTCGCCGGCCGCGGCGGCGTCCTCCTCGCGGAGGAAGAGCTCGGTCCCCGCGAGCGTGAGCAGGAGGAAGAGCGGCGTCTCCAGCCCGAACACCGCGTAGCCGGAGAAGAGGATGCTCGTCGCGAGCAGCCACGTCGCGAGGCAGGGGAGGTTCGAGAACGCGCGCAGCCGCCGCGAGAGGAGGTACGTCGGGACGAGCGCGCCGCACGCGCACGCGACGCCGAGGACCTTCGCCGCGGCCGGCGGCGTCGCCCCGAGCTTCACCGCGCCGGCGAGGAGCACGGTCCAGAGGAAGTTCGTGTAGCCCTCGACGCGCTCGCCCACGTTGTAAACGAGCCCGTTGCCGTTCGCGAGGTTCTCCGCGTACCGGAACGAGATGTACGCGTCGTCGATCGTGAAGCTCGCGACGCGCAGCGCCCCCACGAGCGCGACCAGCATCGGCAAGACCAGCCCGAGCGCGACCTGGAGCCACGCGGGGAGGGGAGCGCCCGCGAGCCAGGTCCGAAGATCGCGCGCCGGCGATGTCGGGCGCTCCTCGTCATCCATCGACTCCTCGTCTTCCGCCGGCTCGTCGCGTCCTACCTCGTCGCTCGTGTCCACTGCGCTTCTGGCCTCGTCGCTCATCGGGGGCCGACCATACCGCGATTGTCACAGCCATAACCTCGGGCTGCGTAAATCAGGACAGGATGGTGTGCGAACACCCCGACGCAGTGCGAACGAAATTGCGCACTCCGCTCGTCGGATTAGGCTTTCAAGGCAGCCATGATGACGGCCTCGGGCGAGATGAACGGTGTCGCAGGCGCGATCGTTTCCCGGATCGCTGCGGCGTCCGCGGGCGGACGCCGGCGTCCCGGGGAGGTCGATCTCGCCGCCGAGCTCGCGCGTGGCCGCAGCGCCGTCCGTGAGGCGCCGGGGCGTCCGGTCAGCCCGGCGCCCGCGCTGACAGGAAAGGAGTCGAATGATGAGCGACGTCGTCGCGCACCTGCCCGTGATCCTTCTCGTCGTTGCGCTCGCGGCGCTCGCCCTCGCCGCCGTCGGCCTCGCGCGCAGGGCCCGGGCCTCCGGCGCGCCCGCCCGCGCGCTCTCCGTGAAGGAGCGGGCCATCGTGGCTGCCTGCGCGGACGCGCTATTTCCCGCCGGCGGACCGATCCCGCTCTCGGGCACCGAGGCCGGGCTGGTCGAGTACGTGGAGCACTACGTTGCGCGCACCCCGCGGCCGCTCCGGCCCTACCTGCGGCTGCTGCTCCACGTCGTCGAGCTCTCGCCCTGCGTCTTCGGGCCGCGGCGCGCCCGCTTCACGCGGCTCCCGCCGCCCGATCGCATCGCCGTGCTCGCGTCGATGGCGCAGAGCTGCATCTACCTCCGGCGGGTGACGTTCCTCTCGCTCCGGACGATGCTCTCGATGGGTTACCTCGCGAACGAGAAGGTGGCCCGCGCGATCGGCGTCGCCTGCTGCGCGACGCCCTTTGAGCGCCGCGCGGCCGCGCGCCCGGCGGGCGAGGGGGTCGCCGTGAACGCGCCGTCGCTCGCGCCGGGGGTGACGGCATGAAGCTCCCCGGCCTGCCGGGGGCGCTCCCGCCCGCGAGCCCCGAGCGGCGCCCGCTCTCCGTGGCCGCGCTCCGAGCGCGGGCCGCGGTCGAGCCGCTCGCGCCCAGCGAGCCGCGCCCCCAGGTGAAGGTGTTCGCCGACTACGACGGTGAGGTGCGGGCGTCCTGCGAGGTGCTCGTCGTCGGGTCGGGGCCGGGCGGGGCGGTCGTCGCCAAGGAGCTCGCCGAGGCGGGGCGCGACGTGATCCTCGTGGAGGAGGGGCCGCCGTTCGGGGTGGAGGATTTCCGGCAGGAGGCGGGCGAGTCGCTGGCGCGCACGCTGCGCGAGGGCGGGATGCGCGCTGCGCGCGGGCGCATGCTCATCCCGACCATGCAGGCGATCGCGCTCGGGGGCGGGTCGGTCGTGAACTCGGCGATCTGCGCGCGCTCGCCCGCGTGGGTGTTCGACAAGTGGGCGGACCGGACAGGGACGGCGTCGATCACGCTGGAGGCGCTGTCGCCCCACTACGAGCGCGTCGAGCGCCTGCTCGGCGTCGCGCCCACGCCCGTCGAGGTGCAGGGCGAGCGCAACCTGCGCTTCAAGCGGGGCTGCGACGCGCTGGGCCTGTCGAGCGAGCCGACCCACCGCAACGTGCGCGGCTGCCGTGGCTCGGGCGAGTGCTTCACGGGGTGCCGCAACCGCGCGAAGATGTCGACCGACATCTCGTACGTCCCCGCCGCGATCCGGGCGGGCGCGCGCGTCTTCACCAGCGTGCGCGCGGAGACCCTGCTCCTCTCCGGCAAGCGGGCGGTCGGGATGCGCGGCCGCACCATCGAGCCGTTCACGTGGCGCGAGGGGGCGCCTGTCGAGATCCGGGCGAAGCTCGTCGTGCTCGCGGCGGGCTGCATGGCGACCCCGCTCATCCTGCTCCGCAGCGGCGCCGCCAACTCCAGCGGCCATGTCGGCAACGAGCTGCAGTTCCACCCGGGGCTCGCGATCATGGCGGTGTTCCCCGATCCCATCGACCCGTGGGAAGGCGCCACCCAGGGCTATCACTCGCTCCACTTCCTCGAGCAGGGCATCAAGCTCGAGGTCCTCTGGTCGCCCCCCGCGGTGCTCGCCGCGCGGTTTCCCGGCTTCGGGCACGACTACCAGCGTCACCTCCGGACGTATCACCGCATGGCGCCCTTCGATGTGATCATCGCGGCCGAGCAGTCGCGGGGGACGGTCCGTCCGAAGCGCGGCTCGTGGGATCCCGATGTGCGGTTCGACTACGCGCCGCGCGACGTCGAGAAGATCCAGCGCGGCCTGGGGATCCTGTCGGACATCTGCTGGGCGGCGGGCGCTGCGTCGATCCTGCCCGGGCTGCACGGCATCCCCGACGAGCTGACGTCGCCGGCAGAAGCCGAGATCCTGAAGAGCAAGCGGCTCGACGGGCGCGACACGATCACCGCGGCGAACCACGCCTTCGGCTCGGCGCGGATGTCGAGGAACCCTCGGGACGGCGTCGTCGACGAAGAGGGGCGCTGCCACGATCTGGAGAACGTTTACGTCGCCGACACGAGCGTCTTTCCTGGAAGTCCCGCCGTGAACCCGATGCTTACGTGCATGGCGCTGGCCGATCGCATCGCATGCGGCATCATCGAGCGCTGGTGATGCACGCGCTGGCGTGTCACCACAGGGGGCAGCGACCCGGGGGCGTCGCATCCGTTGCGCATGGACGGCATGTCACGGACGGCATGTGAGGGGGGCTTGCACCGAGAAGTAGGCAACTCCCGAGTTGATGTGAAGCCCTCGCAGGGTACACATTCAGCGGCACGTTTCATATCGCACGGGGCCGAGCCGTCCGTCCGCCGAGCTGGGAGGGAAGCTTTGGGACCGAACGCAGTATCTGCTGCAATTCCGCGCGGACAAGCGCGCTCGCCGCATCGGAGCCACAACCAGCACGGCCGTGTGCTGCTGGTCGAGGACGAGCCCGACCAGGCGGCCATCCTCGAGGCGGTGCTGCGCCATGAAGGGCTCGACGTCGTCGTCGCCTCGAGCGGCGAGCAAGCGCTCGAGATCCATCAGCGGACCCCGGCCGACGTGCTCGTCACGGACCTCAACCTGCCAGGGATGACGGGCGTCGATCTGATGCGCCGGCTCTCCCCGGGCGAGCTCGATGGGCCCGAGCCGAAGACGCCGCCGCCCGCCGTCGTCATGGTCACCGGCGCCGCGTCGATCACGAGCGCCGTCGACGCGCTCAAGCTCGGCGCGGCCGACTACCTCCAGAAGCCGCTCGACCCAGCGCGCCTCGTACTGCTCGTGCGCCAGCTGCTCTTCGACGGTCCGGCCCGCGAGTTCGTCGAGGGCGAGGACGACGATCCCCTCCACGGGCAGCTCGTGTTCGAGGGGATGATCGGCGGCTCGGCCCGGATGCGGGAGGTCTTCACCCGCATCGAGCGCGTCGCCGCGACGATGGCGCCCGTGCTGATCGTGGGCGAGAGCGGCACCGGCAAGGAGCTCGTCGCGCGCGCCATCCACAACCGGAGCCGCCGCCGCGCCGGCCCGTTCGTCCCGGTGCACACAGGCGCCATCCCGCGCGAGCTCATCGGCAGCGAGCTCTTCGGCCACGAGAAGGGCTCGTTCACCGGCGCGTTCGCGGCCGCGGAGGGCAAGTTCGAGGCGGCGGCCGGCGGCACCGTCTTCCTCGACGAGGTGGGCACGATGGACGCTGCGGTGCAGGTCAGCCTGCTCCGCGTGCTCGAGACCTACCGCTTCACCCGCGTCGGCGGCCGCAAGGAGATCGAGGCCGACGTCCGCGTCGTCGCCGCCACGAACAAGGATCTGCTCGATCTCGTCGACGACTGCGTCTTCCGCGAGGATCTCTACTACCGGCTCAACGTGTTCACGGTGACGCTGCCCCCGCTGCGCGAGCGCCGGGAGGACATCCTGCCCATCGCCGAGCGCTTCCTGCTCAAATTCGCGAAGCGCTACGGCACCCCGGCGCGCCGGCTCACGGACGCCGCCGTCGAGCGGCTGACGGAGCACGACTGGCCGGGCAACGTCCGCGAGCTGCGCAACGTCATCGAGCAGACCGCGCTCTTCGCCTCGAGCGAGATGGTGTCGGCCAACGACGTCCAGCTCGGCCAGGGCCGGATCGAGCGGCGCTCCGGCCGGCGCGCCCATGACAGCGTCGCGTCCCAGCGGACTGCGGCGCCGGTCGTCCCTCTCGAGCCGGCCGAGCCGCTCTCGGTGCCGATCGTCCACCCCGCGGACATGGCGGTCCCGTCCGACCCTGCGCCATCGCACGTCGTCGCGCCGCCGCCGCCCTCCGTGGGCCCCGCCTCGCTGCCGCGGAGGCCTCAGGAAGGCAGCATCCCCGACGCGGAGCCGCCGCGGGACGCCGGCGAGGCGGCCGAGCACCCGCTCGTGCTGCGCCTCCCGGTCGGCACGCGCCTGGCCGACGCGGAGCGCAAGCTCATCCTGCTGACCCTCGAGGCCGTGCGCGGCAACAAGCAGCGCGCGGCCCGCGTGCTCGGGATCAGCCGCCGCGGCCTGTACTCGAAGCTGCAGGCGTACGGCGAGCACGTCGGGGGCCACGAGGCCCCGGGGCCGAGCGAGACCGCCGAGCCCCACGATCCGGTCGACGACGTGCCGGTCGTGACCGACGAGCCCAGCCTGGAAGAGCTCGGTTCCGCGCGCGGCGACGCCTGAACGGCGCGCATCGCCCTCCGCCGCCGCGCGTGACCGGCCCTCCGCGGCGCGCGCGCCCCGCGCCTTTCCTGGCAGGTCGGCGCGCGGGGCGCGACGTGACCGGTCGCACTCCAGGCGCCGGCCTGCGCGCCCGTGTGACGCACCCCGACAACGGTTCCATCAGCGGCTTCGTTCCTTTGTGCTTTACGAAGGGATGACGACCTCGGCTATCGTAAAGCGGAGCTGCGAGATCAGACGCGCGACTGGCACGTCAGAGAGCGAGCCACCGGCGCGGCATCAAGGTAAACTTTACGCGACGCCTCGCCGGCATTACCCCCCTGCGGGCCAGCCCCCAATGAAGATCACCTGCCAGTCCTGTCAGTCGAAATACACGGTCTCGGACGAGAAGGTCCAAGGCAGAACCGTCAAGATCAAGTGCCGCAAGTGCGGCGCCACGATCCTGGTGAACAGCTCGGGCGTGACGACCAACGGCGGGGTCGCCGATCCGGTCTCCGGCACGAGCGTTCCGAACGACGGGACCACGTACCTGGTCAACGTGGCGGACGGCGATCAGCGCTCGATGACGCTGGCCGAGATCGTCGCCAGCTACCAGGCGGGGGTGATCAACGCCGAGACGTACATCTGGGCGGACGGGATGGCCGACTGGCAGCCGGTCGGCCAGGTCGACACGATCGTCGCGGCGCTGCACGCCGGCAGCGCCCCGGTCTCGACGGCCGTGCAGGAGCCGGCGCCCGTGCAGTCGCAGCCCGCGCCGAGCGCTGGCGCGGCCGCATCGCAGACCTCCTCGGGCATCGAGGCGGTCGCGGCGTCCGCCCCGGCGCCCCGCGCGGCGGCCGTGCGCCGCGATCCGGCGCGCCCGACGCAGGACCTCTTCGGCGCGAGCCCGTCGCCCGAGGCGCATCGGCCGAGCTCCGACGACGTGGCCACGAGCGCTCCGCTCTTCAAGAGCGGCACCGCCCCCGGCCAGCGCGACGAGAACTCGATGCTGTTCTCGCTGAGCGCCCTCACGGCGAAGGCCGCGCCTCCTCCGGCGCGGTCGAGCGTCAGCGCGTCGGAGGACTCCGGCCTCATCGACCTGAAGGCCCTCGCGTCGGGAGCGGGCGTCAGGGCGCCGTCGCCGGTGGCGAGCATCGTCGCGAACGACGGCGGCCTGTTCCAGCTCAGCGCGCCCATCGTGACCACGGCGCGGGCGCCGTCCGTCGCGCCGCCGACGAGCATCGAGGCGGCGCCCAAGAAC
Organism: Sorangium cellulosum; assembly: GCF_001589285.1. Lineage (GTDB taxonomy): Bacteria > Myxococcota_A > Polyangia > Polyangiales > Polyangiaceae > Sorangium > Sorangium cellulosum_G. The sequence goes on from NZ_JEMA01000452.1 coordinate 21,267, forward strand.
CGCGCCCCGCTCATCATTGGCGCCGGCATCGCGATCGCGGGCATCGCGATCGCGGGCGTCTTCTTCATGATGAAGGGCGGCGGCGAGGCGCCG
>NZ_JEMA01000453.1 GCF_001589285.1 Sorangium cellulosum
GACGGCCCGTCCGCGGCGACGAGGCACCTCGCGCAGCCGGGCCTGTCGTTCGTGGCGCTGTGGCCGACCGCCGAGCGCGAGGTGGTCGCGGAGATCGAGGCGGCGATCGCCGCGGAGCGGTACGCCGTGGCGGTCGCGCGCTGCGACGCGATCGTCACGGAGATCTTCGACAGGGCCGCGGAGCTCGCGGGCGCGAGGGAGGCGTCGCGCGACCCCGCGGCCGTGCCGGCGCTGCTCGGCCTCGACGGGCGCCGCTATCTCGGGTTCCGCGCCACGGTCCGGAGGGCCCGCGCCGGCGGCGAGGTCACCGAGCGCGACGCGCTCAAGGCGTTCGCCTTCGTCATCGACGCGCGCCTCGCCGAAAGCGCGGTCTGACGTGGCCGGGGGGCGCGCCCCCCGACCTCACAGCCGCTCGAGCGAGGCGACGCCGGAGTAGCGGCGCATCGACACGCTCATGAGCAGCGCGATCGCGACCATCACCGTGGTCACGCTCGATCCGCCGTAGGAGAACAGGGGCAGCGTGACCCCGACGACCGGCAGCACGCCCGACGTCATGCCGAGGTTGATGAGCGCGTGCCAGAAGATGATCGCGGCGCAGCCGACCCCGAGCACCGCGCCGAAGCGGTCCTTGGCCATCGACGCGATGCGGATGCCCCACACGACCAGGAACGCGTAGAGGCACACGAGGATCACGCCCCCGACGAACCCCCACTCCTCGGCGAACACCGGGAACGGGAAGTCGGTGAACTGATCCGGCAGGAAGAGGAACTGGTTCTGGGTGCCCCTCAAGTACCCGTTGCCGAACAGACCGCCGTTGCCGATCGCCACGCGCGAGTGGTGGGCGTGCCAGCCGCGGTGCAGCAGATCCTCCTCGGGGTGGAGGAACACCAGCACGCGGGCGCGCTGATACTCGAGCAGCACGTACTCCCAGATGATCGGGATCGCGATGACGATGGACACGACGAACAGCGCGGCGCTCCGCCACCGCACGCGCGTGACCGCCGCGATCGTGAGGAAGACGAACACGAGGATGAGCGTCGTCCCGAGATCGGGCTGCTTGAGCACGAGGAGCGCGGGGACGGCGGTCAGCGCGGCCGGGATCGCCAGATCGCGCAGGGTGCGGCCCTCGTTGCGCGGGTCGTCGTGCAGGTACTTCGCCAGCGCGATGACCAGGAATATCTTCATGAACTCGCTGGGCTGGAAGCGAAACGCGCCGAACTCGATCCACCGCGCGGAGCCGCGCACGTCGCGCGCGAGCACGAAGACGAGCGCCAGCGAGAAGACGCCGAACGTGTAGAGCACGTACCCGAGGCGCTCCAGGTGCCGGTAGTCGATCGCGATCAGCACGCCGCCGATGATGCCGCCCATGAACAGCCAGTAGACCTGGCTGATGTAGAGCTCCGCGCGCGACCCGGAGTAGACGCTCGTGGCGCTGTAGAGGTTGACGACGCCGAGCAACGCGATCGACACCGCGGCGATGAAGAGCGGCCAGTCGAAGTGGTCGCGATCGCGAGAGAGAGAGTCGCCCCGGATCATGGCGTGCGCCCCGACGCGGCGGGCGCGCGGCCCGCGTTGCTCTTGCCCGCGCGGGGCCCCTCGTTCGGGCCGCCGCGCCGCTCCTTCGCGAGCTCCTGGTACGCGCGGACGACCTCGAAGGCGACCGGCGCCGCGTGCTTGCCGCCGGCGCCGCCGTGCTCGACCAGCACGACCACCGCCACCTCGGGCGCGCGCGCCGGCGCGTAGCCGGCGAACCAGGCGTGCTCACGGTTGAAGTACCAGACTCGCTCGGCCTCGACGCCGCGGGTGAGCCGGTGCGAGACCTGCGCGGTACCGGTCTTGCCGGCCATCTCGACGCCGGCGACGCGCGCCTTGAAGGCCGTGCCGCCCTCCTCGTTCACGCCGGCGACCATCGCCTTGTGCACGAGGGTGAGGTTCTCCGGGCGGATGTCGATCTGGCGGCGGACGCGCGGCGTGAACTCCTGCACGACCGTGCCGGCGCTCGTCTCGACGGCCCGCACGATCTGCGGCTGGTAGAGCGTGCCCCCGTTCGCGAGCGCCGCGTACGCGAGCGCGAGCTGGAGCACCGTGACCGTCGTCGCGCCCTGGCCGATCGCCGCGTTCAGGCCGAAGCCGAGGCGGAACTGGCCCTTGTTCCGGAGCGTCATCCACGCCCGGGTCGGCATCCTGCCGCCCGCCTCGGCGTTGATGCCGAGCCCCGTGCGCGCGCCGAGCCCGTAGCGCTGCCCCATCTCGGCGATGACATCCATGCCGACGCCGTACTCCGCCGCGAGCCGGTAGAAGAAGACGTTGCACGACTCGGCGATCGCCTTCTGCATCGCGACCGGGCCGTGCACGTGCGTGCACCGGAAGGTGCGCTTGCCGAACGTGAGGGCGCCCCGGCAGCGCGTGGACTGGCGCGGATCGATGAGCCCCTTCTCGAGCGCCGCCAGCGCGGTGAACGGCTTGAACGTCGAGCCGGGCGGGTACGCGCCCGAGAGCGTCTTGTCGAGCGCCGGCTTCAGCGGATCGGAGTAGAGCCGGCGGAAGGCGTCGCGGATGACCTGCTTGCCAGAGCCGCCCGAGAGGGCGTTCGGGTTGTAGCCGGGCTTCGAGTAGAGCCCGAGGATCCGCCCGGTGCGCACGTCGATGACCGCGACGCCGCCGGCGAGCTCGCCGCGCATCGCCTTGTCGATCGCCTTCTGGATGTCGGCGTCGAGCGTGAGCCGCAGATCACGCCCGGGGATCGGGTCGACCCGCCGCGGCTCCTCGATGATCCCGTCGCCGCCCGCCCGGCGGCGCCCCTTGGCGTCGACGAGCACCTTCTCCCAGCCGCGCGTGCCGCGGAGGTAGCTCTCCCACGCGCGCTCGATCCCGGTGACGCCGATGCGGTCGCCCTCGATGTAGCCGACGCTCCGGAGCGACGCGAGCCGCTCGGCGTCCACCTCGGCCATGTAGCCGAGGACGTGCGAGCCGACCTCCTCGTAGGGGTAGTAGCGCACCGGGACCGGCACCACGTCGACGCCCGGCAGCTCGGCGTCGTGCGTCGCCAGCGTCGCCACCGCGTCGCGCGAGATGTCCTCCTTCAGCAGGATCTGCTGGCTCTTGCGCGGGCCGTCGTCGGCGCGGATCGCGGTGATGAGCGCCGCGAGCCGGGCGCGCTCCTCGATGCCCACGCCGAGGTACTCGACGAGCTTCGGCCAGGTCGTATCCATGTCGAGCCGCCGCGGGACGACGTACACGTTGTACGAGGGCCGGCTCGCCGCGAGCACCTTGCCGTTCTTGTCCCGGATGATGCCGCGCGTGGTGGCGAGCGTCACCCGACGCACGATGTTCTCCCGGGCGATGGCCTTGTTCTCGTCGGCCTCCAGGATCTGGAGGTAGAACAGGCGCCCGATGAGCACGATGAAGCCGACGACCATACCGAGCGCGATCCACCGGAAGCGCCGGCGGAACTCGCTCACGTCGGAGCGCTGGACGAGCAGGCTCACCGCGGGCTCTCCCCCGGCCGCGGGACGTTGATCGTCGCCTGGTGCACGCGCTCGGCCAGCCGGAAGACGAACGGCGCGAAGATCGCCGTCGACACAGCGTGCGGCGCGACGAGCAGGGCGAGCGCGCGCGGGCGCGCCGCGTCGCCCCCGAAGATGGCGGTGAGGATCACGATGAGCACCCCCTCGACGAGGCCGAAGACGAAGGCCAGCGCGATCTTCGTGAGCAGCGTCTGCGCGGCCAGCCGGACGCCGGCCGCCCGCGACACGACGAAGGTCGCGACGGTGATGAAGGTGAACAGGCCGACCGGCGCGCCGGCGAAGAGATCGAGCAGGTACCCGAGCAGGAACGCGAGCGCGGCGCCGCGCGCGATCGAGTACTCGTGCACCCCCATGAACACGACGAGCGGCAGGAGCAGGCTCGGCGTGGAGCCCGGGATGTTCAGCTTGCCGATCAGCCGGAACAGGTTCGACTGCACGATCAGCAGGGCGGCCCCCATGAACAGGAACGCGGAGTTTCTCATCGCGTCACCTGCGCTGCGCCTGCGGCGGCGTCTCCTCCGGCGGCGTCGTCGTCACGATGAGCACCTCCTCCAGCCGGGAGAAATCGACGGCCGGCGCGACGTACACCTGCTGGTAGATGCCGAAGTCCCGGCGGACGACCTGCGTCACGGTCCCGACCGGGATCCCCTTCGGGAAGCGCCGGCCGACGCCGCTCGTCACGAGGAGGTCGCCGACCTCGATCTCGTCGGTGCGCTGCACGTACTCCACGCTGCACGAGTACTTGGTCTCGTCGCCCGTGCCGCGCACGAAGCCGCGCGCGCCGGTGCGCTCGACGACCACGTCGACGCCGCTGCCGCCGTCGACGACGAGCCGCACGTCGACCGTATCGCCGGCGCTCTTCAGCGTCGTGCCGACAACGCCGTCCGCGGAGAGGACCGGCAGGTTCGAGCCGATGTCCCGCGCCTCGCGATCGAGCGTGACCCGCACCACGCGGAAGAAATCGTTGGTGCTCTTGCCGACGACCTGCGCGCTCACGACGTCCGTGCGGAGGCTCTGGCGCAGGTCGAGCAGCCTGCGCAGGCGCCGGTTCTCCTCCTCGAGCGCCTCGAGCTTGCGCACGCGCTCGCGCAGGCGCGCGATCTGGGAGGCCTGCCTGGCGTTGTCCTCCTTGACGTCGACCAGGTAGATGTAATCGCCCCAGAGGTTCGAGAGGCCGCGCGCCAGCGTCGCGGCCGCGTACTGGATCGGCGCGGCGATGCCGATGATGATCCGGTCGGCCCCCGTGTTCTGCTTGGGGTCACGCATGCTGGCGCGCAGGAACCAGAACGGCACCGCGAGCGCCAGCAGCACGATCACGAAGTCGCGGTAGCGTTTGAGGTTCACGGTGGCTCCCGGACCCAGGTAGTACGAGGCGCCCCGCGAGGCCACCCCTGTCGACGCCGCGCGCGGCGCCCGCGCCGAGGAGGCGCGCGCGGCGCGCCCCACGAGAGCCCCGCCGGCGAGCTCACGGGCGGGGGACGAGACGGAAGATCAGCTGATCGTGACCTCTTTCAAGAGCTCGAGGTGATCGAGCGCCTTGCCGCTGCCGAGCACCACGGCGCTGATCGGGTCGTCGCACACCATCACGGGCAGCCCCGTCTCCTCGCGCAGGAGCACGTCGAGGTTCTTGAGGAGCGAGCCGCCGCCGGTGAGCACGATGCCCTTGTCGACGATGTCGGCCGCGAGCTCCGGCGGCGTGCGCTCCAGGGCGATGAGCACGGCGTCCACGATCGCGTTCGTCGGCTCGCTCAGCGAGTCGCGGATCTCGTCGGAGTTGACCACGACCGTCTTGGGGATGCCCGCGACCATGTCGCGCCCCTTGACCTCCATCGTGAGCTGCTGCTCGAGCGGGTACGCGTTGCCGACCGTGATCTTGATGCGCTCCGCCGTCTGCTCGCCGATGGCCATGTTGTACTTGCGCTTCATGTAGGCCATGATCGACTCGTCCATCTTGTCGCCGCCGACGCGGACGCTCTGCGAGTAGACGATGCCGGCGAGGGAGATCACGGCGACCTCGGTCGTGCCGCCGCCGATGTCGACGACCATGTTGCCGCTCGGCTCGGTGATCGGCAGCCCGGCGCCGATCGCCGCCGCCATGGGCTCCTCGATCAGGTAGACCTCGCGCGCGCCGGCGCCCTCGGCGCTCTCCTTCACGGCCCGCTTCTCGACCTCGGTGATGCCGAACGGGACGCAGATGATGATGCGCGGCTTGACGAGCGTGCGGCGGGTGTGCGCGCGCGCGATGAAATACCGGAGCATCGCCTCGGTGATCTCGAAGTCGGCGATGACGCCGTCGCGCAGCGGCCTCACCGCCTGGATGTTGCCGGGGGTGCGCCCGAGCATCTCCTTCGCCTCGCGGCCGACGGCAAGCACCTTCTTGCCGCCGCGAGCATCGCGCTGCACGGCGACCACCGAGGGCTCGCACGACACGATCCCCTTGCCCTTCACGTAGATGAGCGTGGTGGCGGTGCCGAGATCGATCGCGAGATCGTTCGAGAACAGGCCGAAGAGCCAGTCGAAGATCATCGCTGCGTCCTAGAGATGAACAAGGTTAAGCCGAGCACCGTGAGGTGCGCAGGCGCCTGACCCGGGGCCCGCACGCGCAGGCCCCGGCGGCAGCAGCCAGCGGCGCAACGTGGCCTAGCCCTTAGAGATCTTGCCCTCTTTGTGCTCGGTGTGCTTGCGCTCGGTCGGGCAGAACTTCTTGATGACGAACTTGTCCGTCATCGTCCGCTTGTTCTTCGTCGTGTGGTAATTCGCGCGGCCGCAGTTGCCGCACGTGAGCTTGATGATGTCGCGCATCGGAGGTCTCCGAGGACAGGGCCGGCCTGTTTCCACAGACGGCCCTGGTTGAACCTGGACGCGGGCAGCACACGAAGCGCTGACACCGCAACCGAAGGGGCCCCAGAGGACGTGATCGAGGTCAGCGACGCCCGACCGCCCGTCCGGAGGGCGCCTACCCTACGGGAAACGGTGCAGTTGTCAACCGGGAGAGCTCATTCGTCGTCCCAGTCGTCACCGGTGCGGCCGGTATCCCATTTCTTGTTGTTGCTGCGACGACCGGCGCCTCCGGCACCACCACCACCGCCGGGAGGGCCGTCGCCGTCGTGAGCGCCGCGCCGCCGGCGATCGTCGAAGGTCTTGCGCGCAGGGGGCGGAGGCGCGC
>NZ_JEMA01000454.1 GCF_001589285.1 Sorangium cellulosum
CCCGCCAGCGTCGGCCGAGCCGCTGCGCGCCCGCTGGGTCGACGCGAGCGGCGCGACCGCCATCGGCCCCCGGGTCGCCGGCGGCACTGTCGCGCTGCTCGGCGGCAGGCGCTTCCTCGTGGGGAGCGACGGCGCCGCGCGGCCGGAGACAGCGGCGTGCCCCGAGCCGCTGGTCGAGCTCACGCTCGTGCCGTCCGCCGCCGGCGCGCGGCTCGTGGGGCGCGGGGTCCATGGCGTCTACCGCTTCGATGATCCGCTCGGCGCGCCGGTGCGCCTCGCCCGGTCCGAGACCGAGCTGCTGCGCATCGGCGGCGGGCCCGGCGTCGTCGCGGTGTGGGACGCCGCCTCCGACCTCCCGACCTTCCTCGATGTCGAGACGGGGCAGCCGCGCGCGCTGCCGGGCCTGCCCGCGCTGCCGCTCCGCGCTGTTGCGTTCCGGGACCTCCAGCAGGGGGCCGGGCTCTTCGAGGCGGCGGGGCTCGCGGTCACGGCCGACGGCGGCGCGTCGTGGCGCCCCGTCGCGCCGGCGCCGGGCGGCGACGGGCAGGCGGGCGACCCCACGGACCTGCTCCGCTTCGACGGCCTGCGCCTGCGCGGCGACGATCTGGTCGCGCTCGCGCGGGGGTCGGCCCTGCCGGCCGAGCAGCGCGAGGCGCTGATCCACGTCGCCGAGGCGCGGCTCGCGCCCGCGCCGCCCGCGCCCCCTGCGCTCGACGGCCGCGCGGTCGACCCCGGCGCGCCGCTGCTCCGCTGGATCCAGGCGACCGGGCGGCACCCGCTCGAGGCGGCGATCGCGAGCGGCGCCCGCGGGGCGGGGTTCGCTGTGGCGGCGAGCCACGGCCTCCTCGCCCGGGTGGACCTCGCCTCCGGCGCGCTGCTGNGAGCCACGGCCTCCTCGCCCGGGTGGACCTCGCCTCCGGCGCGCTGCTGGAGCTCGCCCCCTTCGGCCGCGGCGCCTGGGTGAACGCCTGCGGCGCCGGGCGCGCCGGGCGGTCGGCGTGGGTGGCCTGCGCGCTCGGCGACGAGGCGCCCGCGCGGCGCGACGTCCACGACCCCTTCGGCGTGCTCCAGGTCCCGCTCGCCGGCGGCCGCCTGGGCGGCGGGCCGCCCGTCGTGCTGCGGAGCGGCGAGGCCGAGCTCCGCGTGTCGCCGAGCGGCGGCGCCATGCTGCTCGCGCCGTGCGGCGCGGACGAGGAGGGCAGCGCGTGCGTGCGCCAGCCGGGCGGGAAGTGGCTCACGGTCCGCCCGGGCACCGACATCCACTGGCGAGGCGCCGGCCCGCTCGCCGACGGCCGGATCGCGATCGTGCGCGGCCTCTGGGACAGCGACGTCGCCCGCGAGGCGCCCGCGCCCCGCGAGGCG
>NZ_JEMA01000455.1 GCF_001589285.1 Sorangium cellulosum
TTGAAGCGGAGATCGAAGAAGCGGAGGAGCGCTTGCCGGTGCAGGGCGGCCTCGGCGGCCGGCCCCTTGAACATCGCGATGGCCCGCTCCTGGCGCTGCTGCACGGCTTGCCAGCGCGATTGCGTGACGCGCAGGAGCTCGATCTTGTCGCGGAGCGCGCGGATCTCCTCGCGGGTCAGCGCGGGCTCGTCCTCGGGAAAGGGGGTGCGGACGAGATCGGCCGCGTCGCGCTCGGCGGCGAGCTGGATGCGGCTCGACCAGATGACGCGCCGAGCGAGCTTGCCGGGGAAAATCACGGTGTCGTCGCCCAGCGACTCGGCCTCTCGGAGGAGCTCGGCCTCGCGGGCGGCGCTCAGCGCGTACGCTGCTGCGCCCGCCGAGGAGCGAGGCGCGCCCCGCGTCTCGCGCGACGCGCGCTTCGTTGCGGCCTTGTCGGTCCTGGGCGACGTGGTGGTGGATGCCTTTGCCATGGTAAAAATGCGCCTCCTTGTCGGGGCCAGCGCCCCTCGGAATGAGGGGCCGGAGGATCAGCGAGGGTATCGGCGAACAAGGTATTGGCCAGAGGAGAGCACGAGTCGGTCGCGTCGCGGAGGCGCTCGGGCCGAGGGCTGGGAGAGGCGGTGTGCCGCGGCTCGAATCGAGGGGGGCGGCGTGGCCGGCGCCGCGGTCAGCAGAGGTGGTGCACGAAAGAAAAGAGAGTTGCGCCGCGACAACAAAAGGCGCGCGAGACGGGGCCGGGGCTGCACAGGAGACCCATCGGGCCTGCGCAGGAGCCAGAGGATGGCGACGAAGGACACCCACGGGGGCGCGCAGGAGGGTCGCGAGGGCCGCGCAGGACGGGGGCCAGTGTAGCGCAGGACACCAACGTGGGGTGCGCAGGAGGGCGCCCAGGCCGCGCAGGAGGGCCTGCGGGGCTGCGCAGGAGACCCACCGGGGCCGCACAGGAGGGCGCCGGGGCTTGTCCAGGAGGGCCAATGGGCTTTGCCCTAGAAACGCTCGATGCCCTGGAACTTCCAAGGGCTGCCCCAAAAGCAGGATAGTAGCTCCTTGACGTGCGTTCAGGTACGGGGTAGAATTTCAGTATGGTGAAGAAGCACACATCGTCCCGCAAAGCGACAAAGGCGGCCGAGATCCTTCGGGATCCGAACGCCAGCAAGATTGCCAGGAGCTTGGCTGGTTCGGCCCTCCGGCAGACCGATCCCAAGGCAGTCACCAGCCCCGAGATGGCCGAGAAGGCGGCGAAGGCGCTGGAGAGCGGCAGCACCAGCAAGGAAACGAAGTCCCTCGCGGGCACTGTCCTGACGCAAGCGGAGCACTCTGCTCGACGGTGAGCCTCGACGGCGAGGCTGTTCACGACGCGTTGCATCAAATCGAACCGTGTATGGGCTTGGCGGATGAAGCACCAATGGAGAATACTGTGACGAAGCTCACCGATGTGGAACGAGCCTTGCTCATCAACCAGCTCTCGATCCTGAAGCTCCTCGCCCCCAGGGACGCTCGCTACTACGACGAAAAGATCGAGATCCTCCGTGACGGGTATGAGTTCTTCTACGACGATGTCGTTCAGAACCTCGACACTGTCTCAACCGAAGACTGCAAGTTCGTGATTCACGTGCTCGACATGTACAGGTGGTTCGACACCTACATCCGCAAGCACTCGAAGGACAAAGAAGTTACCACGCACCATTGGGCGCGCTTCGCTGGATTCAGCGGAAACGACGAAACCGCGCTGATGGGGTTTACCCGGTTCCTCATCAAGACGCAGGGCAAGTTCGCCGAGCAGATCCCCAACGAGAGTAGGACAGACGGCTTCAACAGCCACGCCCCGGTCCGAGAGGTCTACGAGCGGATGCTCGCCGTCTACGAAGCGATCGATGACAAGTGGGAGACGGGCCTGAAACGCGAGAACGTCTTGTCAGTCTTGGCAGCAGCGAAACGTCGTGGGTAGGAAAGCCTGACGCTGAGGCGGCCTGCCCGGTCCCGGGATCGGGCGGTCGCCCCCGTACCGCGCCGTCGATGCAAGTACGAGCCGCAGGGGTGGGGCCCCTGAGAGTCCTTCTGGTTCCGGCTAACTATTTCTTCGTTGCGCGAACCATGGCCTCCTCTAGTGCTTCGAACGCCTTACGGTACAGATCGGCGGCGTGCTTATCGTCCCCCTTTTGGGCGGCGGACACTGCGGCATTGGCATACTCCTTTGCCCGTTGACGAAACTTCTCGACCTCGGCGTCCTGGTTGCTCATGCAGGTAGCGTTACTGCATGACAGGTGGCGCGACAAGACCTGTACGGGCGGCAGCATCTACAGTCTGGATGCGGCGCGCCGGTGTAGCCGGGCGGCATGACCCAGACCAGGTACAGAGGCTCCGTCCCGATCAACTTCGTCTTGCGCTGCATCTTCAGACTCGACCCGGGGGAGGTGCACGCCGTCATCCGAAGGATCTGGCGCACTCGGTTCGGTCTGCGTCCCGATCCCGGGCCCCCGACGAAGACAATCGTACGAGGCGATCTAACCGCGGTCGGTGTCAGGCCGGAGGACGAAGCCGCTGTAGAAGCCATGTTCGAGCGCGTCCTGGCCCACAGGAGAAAAGTGCGGGGAGTGGAGCATGAAACGCCGCCAGAGGAATGACGTACAGCTCGTCGCAGTCCCACGCCATCTTCAACACCGTCTCAGCGAAGACGTGGACGGGGTCGGTTACGTCGATCGCGTAGGCCGACTCCGAGAGCCGCTGCCCGTTGTGCCGCTCGACGAATTCTCGGATTGCCGAACGCCGATCTGCGGCGAGCTTCTCGGCGCTCGCGGTCTCTTCGTGAGGGTGGATCTCGTACGCGACGAGCAGGACGGGCATGAGGACGTCCTACCGCTGCTCGAGGCGCGCGGGAAGATCGCTACCTCCCCGGGCAGCAGAAGATGTTGTCGTTCGGGCTCGGTTCGCTGCGCTGCTGGAAGAGGTGACGGCACCCGTCCGCCAGCGCCACCGCCTCGTTCTCGACGTACAGCCCGCCCTCGTACGTCTTCCGGTACTCCGGCAGGCCCTTCGCCTGGCACTCCCCGTCCGGCTCGTCCCCCCACGACTGCGGGCGGACCTTCTTCCGGAGCGCCGCCAACCGCGCGGCCTGAGCTTCCTGCTCCGCCTTGGCGGCCTGCTCCCTCTTCTCCGCCCGCTCCTTCTCCAGCTTCGCGTGCGCTGGACCGAGTTCCTGAAGCTTCGCGGATGCCGCCTCCGCGACCTTGCTCGCCGGGCTCAGCCTGACCGCAGCCGCACACGCGTTCCACGCCTTGTCGATCTCCCCCGCGGCCTGCATCGCCTCGCACTCATGGAGGAGCTCCTCCGAACGATCGGGCTTGCAGCCGATCACCCCCGCCGCCGTCGCCATCACCAAGATCCCCCAACCTCGCCGCCGCCCTGATCCCATCCAGCGCCTCCAGCGCGACCCTCAAGAAGCCGCGACTAGTCTTATATGACTCTGTTGGCTCGTCCTCAACGACCGCGATCTCCGGGGCGTGGAGCCGGACACCGCCGCGGTCCTGCGAGACCTGGGCAGAAGGATCGCCGAGCTGAGGCGAGCGCGCGGACTCACGCAAGAGAAGGCAGCCGAGCGGCTCGGAATGCTCGCTCCGAACTACGCTCGCATTGAGCAGGGACGCTTGAACGTCACGGTCGACACGCTCGTGCGTGTCGTGCGGATGCTCGGGGACGGCGTGACGATCGCCGATCTGTTCGCTCCGCCTGCGGCGACGGAGCAGCGCAGCGGGGAGACCCCGAAGTAGCCGACGCCTTCCATGGGGCCATGCAGATGTCAAGAGACCAGAAATCGACCGCGACACCCGGAAGATTTTTGAGCCTTGTTTTGAAGGCTGTACAAAAAGATTAACGATTTTCCGGTTGACCTTCGGTCGATTTCCTGGTGGATGTAGGCACGATCGGCGGGTAGACGTCTCCCTGCTGGCTGAGCCCAGCTCGTTCGTGACGTCCGTCGAGCCCGCTCGTAAGGCGGAGAGGCCACGGTGTTCGCAGCACCGTGGCCCTCCTCGTCGCATCGCCTCCGGCGTTGTCGACTGCCCCGAGCAGCAACTCCCGGGACGTCACGCGCAGCAACAACACGACGTACCCGTCCTCTACACCGGCGCCCGTGCTCTCCGAGTCGCGCGCCGCAGGGCCGGGGTGCGTCCGGAGGTGAACATCATGCCGTACGAGATCTTCCCCGATGGCCGGGTGCGCGCTGACACGGCCGACGAGATCATCACCCTGTGGTCGAAGCTGAAGAAGCCCTTGAATGAGACCGAGGCCCCCAGGCCGAGCAGCGCCCAGGACTCCTGGAGCATCCTCATGAAGATGTTGTCCGCCGACTGGTTCGCGTCTCAGCGCCACCTGCTCTCGATCCTGAAGAAGCAGGACGCGCCGATCGATCGGGACGCGTTCCGGGAAGCGCTCGGGCCGGCGTTCAGGTCCAACAACGTGATCGGTGGGACGATCGCCGGGCTCAAGAAGACCGCCAAGAAGGCGGGGCTCGACCTGGAGACCATCGTCATCCGCGACGGCGCGACGTATCGCCCCGGTCCGCTCCTTCGTGAGCAGGCTCTTCCGTGGGATGACGTGACGTAGGCGGCGCTCCTAGCTTTCCGGCTTTCTTCTCGGCTTGTTCCAGTAAGGGCTCTTACATTTCGGGCAGACCTTCGGCTCTTCGCCGGGGGCTGGATCGGGCGGCTTGGTGCCGTCGGCGGGGAGCTCTTTGCCTCGCGGCACCCACTCATGACCACATCGGAGGCAGCGGAACCCCCACATCACGACCTTCACGTAGCCCACGGCGGATCTGTACACCGGCAGGGGCCCCCGAACAAGTAGCCCCTTGACTAGGGTATACTTAGTTAGTAATATACTAACTATGGATGAAGCCCAGGTCGAAGCGCGCCGCGTTCGTGGGGCTCTGCTCGCCAGGTCGAAGCAGATCAGGGAGCTGAAGCCCGGCTTGTTTGTCGTTCCCTCGCAGTCGCACGGCGGCTCGTACGTCGTCGATCCCGGGGCGCGGACCTGCACCTGCCCTGATCACGCAACGACGGGGGAGGCGTGCAAGCACGTATGGGCCGTCGAGGTTCGGATGGGTCGAGTGACGTTGCCAGAGGGAACGACCTTGACCATGCAGACGACCGACAAGCAGAAGTACCAGCAGAATTGGATGGCTTACAACGCCGCGCAGACGACGGAGAAGGCGCGCTTCGAGATCCTTCTCCGCGATCTGGTCAAGGGGATCGTCCAGCCCGCGCCGAAGAAGACCGGCCGGCCCCGGCTCTCACTGGTGGATGTGATCTACGCCGCGATCTTGAAGGTCTACTCGACCATGAGCGGGCGCCGGGCGTCGACGGATATCCGCGAGTGCAAGCAGAAGGGCATGATCGAGCACGCGCCTCATTACAACTCGGTCTTCCGGTACATGGAGGACGCGAGCCTCACGCCCATCCTACGCGGCCTAGTCGAGCGGTCGGCGATGCCTCTCCGCGCCGTGGAGTCCGATTTCGCGATCGATGGGACGGGGTTCTCCACGTGCAACTTCGTCCGATGGTTTGACGAACGGGGGATGGAGAAGAAGGAGCACGTGTGGGTGAAGGCGCACGCCATGGTCGGGGTGAAGACGCACGTCATCACCGCGGCCGAGCTGACCCACGGCAACCAGAACGACTCGCCCCTGCTCCCGGTGCTCACCGAGCGGACGGCGAAGAACTTCACGGTCCGTGAGGTCTCGGCTGACAAGGGTTACCTCTCGTATGCCAACTATGAGGCGATCGAGAAGGTGGGCGCGGTCCCATACATCATGTTCAAGGAGAACAGCGCCGGCAACAGCGGGCCCGTGATCTGGAAGAAGTTGTTCCACCTGTACAGCTTCCAGCGTGAAGAGTTTCTCGCGCACTACCACAAGCGATCGAATGTCGAGACGGTGTTCTCGCAGGTGAAGCGGAAGTTCGGGCCTTCGGTTCGGTCGAAGTTGGAGACCGCCCAGTTCAACGAGGTGTACTGCAAGCTCATCGCGCACAACATCGTGATGGTGGTGCATTCGATCCACGAGTTGGGGATCGACCCGAAGTTCTGGACGCCCACGGCGAAAGAAGGGAGCGCGGCATGAAGGACCTCACGAGCCAGGAAGAGGCAAACGTACGGGCCGCCTTGCAGTTCCTTCGTCTCCGCCTCGGCGGATGGGCCTCCCTGGCGAAGGCGATCGGATTCAAGGAGGCGACGCTCGCTAATGTCGGGAAGAAAGGGAGGAGCGTGAGCGCGAGCATGGCCATGAGGGTCGCCAAGCTCGTCCATGTCGGCGTCGATGACCTCCTCACCGGGAAGTTCCCGCCGCCCGGGACATGCCCTTACTGCGGGCACAGTGACCCTTCGAAGACGCCACCCGAGCACGCTACCAACGCGCTCGGGTGACTTGACCGCAACCTCGCTAGGAGAGGTGACGATCCATGGAACGTATACCGCAGTCCCATGCGGTGGGTCAAGCGCCCACCCGTACCATCACCCACGCCCGCGCCGTGGCTCTCCTTACGGCGCATCTGACCACCAAGACCGGAGACCCTGTGTCTCGTCGGAGCCGAAGATCGGGGATCTCCTCATCGCAGCCGTCCGTCGAGGAGATCATCGCTCTTCAGGCGTGGATCGAAGCGAAGATCCGCCGCTGCGGCGTTCGGGAAGCGGACGTGCCCGACGTCCGACAGGAGGTACTCGTCGCGGCGCACCGGGCGAGCCAGGCCGGGGACTATCGTCCCGATCCGGCTCAGGATCCTGCCGACGCCTTGAAAGCGTGGCTCTTTGGGTTCTGCTGGCGACTCGCCTCCCACCATCGCCAGAGGGCATGGGTCCGGCGAGAGATCCCGAGCGGGCTGGACCGATGCTCGGCCGTCGATCCTCGTCATCGGCTCGAGGCGCGCTCTGACCTCCTTGCCCTCCGTCATCTCGGCCGGACTGATCGCGCGATGCTCATCGCTCGGGCCGAACGGGATCCAATCACGCAGCTCGCTTCGGATCGCGGGATGCCCCGTCTTCTCGTAGCGCGCCGGATCCGGCGCTCGAGGAGGATCGTGGACGCGATCATCCGGAAGGGGGCTCGATGAGTGCCGGGGTCGACGCTGAGACGACGGTGGTCGACGTGCCCGCGGCGACCGAGGCGACCTTGATCGAGACCATCCTCGGGAGCCCGGGGATCGCGGAGAAGATCCTGATCGCCAACGGGCTCGTAGGGATTGCCCGGATGTCGCCGCTCGCCCTTGCCGAGCGGGCCGGGATCTCCGTCAAGGAGGCCCACCGGCTGGTAGCGGCGTTTGAGCTTGGTCATCGCGTCGAGATGGCTCGCACCCGGCGACCGAAGCGGCTGAAGACCTCACGAGACATCGCTACGTTCTTTGGTCCGACGCTCCGTGGGCTTGTCCACGAGGAGGTCTGGATCGCGGGCCTGGACGCATGGCGGGGGGTTCGAGGTGTTCGGATGGTCGCTCGTGGGGGTCTGCATGGCGCGACCTTGAGGCCGGCCGATGTCCTTCGGGGCGCACTGGAGCTTGGATCGGTGACTTTCGCGATGGTCCACAACCATCCGAGCGGAGATCCGAAACCTTCGGACGAGGACGTCGAGCTGACACGGGAGATCGAGCACCGGGCGCACCTGATCGGGGTCGAACTGGTCGATCACGTGATCGTCACCCCGTCGGGGAAGTTCTCCTCCGTGTTCAAGATTTGAACCGATCCCAACGGTGCGGGGGAGGACGATCTCCTCAGCGAAACCGGTAAAGCTGGCTCGGACGAGCGCCGGTTTTCGTGGTACTCGGTGATCCCCTCGAGCAGTTCCCAGCTCTTCTGGGTGGCACCGGCCCCCGCGTTTGCGACCGGAGGGCCGGCGCGAGAGCTGCCCAACAGGTCGGGCTGGCTCCGGATCGTGTGAACTGCAACCCTTCACGCAATCGCGATCTGATATGGTCAGGAAAGAAGTCGCCGATCTGTTCGGAGCCGTGGGAACAGACGGTGACTTAATTTTTTACGCGCGGCGCGACTGGTGCGTTACAGGTGGGACATGGCATTATGGGGCTGACCAAGTCCCATTCGTGCTCATGTGGGCAACGGACCTTGACGCTCTTCTGACGCTGGCTGTGATAATGTTGCCTGCCGTTCTCATCTGTATAGTCGTCCATGTCGTCGGGGTTTGCCGTGATGCTACGGACGACTTTTCCCGCCTTGCCGCACTTAGGGCACACGGGCCCGGTTTCGATCCCTAGCTGAGCAGCAGTTTGCTTTACAGCCTCGACGGCACCACTCATCGGCGATATCTGAGACGCCCCCCGCGTCAGCCACCCGGAGCCGCCACAGCGATCGCAAATCACGGGTACGGGACGCTCATTTGGGAAGAGGGCCTCCTGCCACTTCCCACGACCCGCGCAGTCCGGACAACGCACCTTTTCGGAGTGGGATTCAGTCATTAAGCCCACCTCCTACCACATGAACGCCGCTCGCGGAAGACTGACGCGAGCGGCGTTCATGTGCTCGGCCATCCGTGAGCAGAATCCCGACGGCGCTCTTACCCCCAGCAGCCATCAGGGGCACGTCGGTACCGTGCAAACGAAAAAACTACGTGATCTATATCACGTTAGCGGACTGACTGGCGCTTGCGTCATTTGTACGCATCGCGTCATTGTATGCCGAGCTCGGCCGGGTACGATGACGCGCGTGCCCTAGAA
Organism: Sorangium cellulosum; assembly: GCF_001589285.1. Classification (GTDB taxonomy): domain Bacteria; phylum Myxococcota_A; class Polyangia; order Polyangiales; family Polyangiaceae; genus Sorangium; species Sorangium cellulosum_G. The sequence goes on from NZ_JEMA01000455.1 coordinate 8,712, forward strand.
TCCGCCCGCTCGCCTCGCAACCCCGCCCAAGAACCCGGATCTAGGGCAAAGCCGGGCCAATGGGCTGCGCAGGAGGGCCGGCGGGGCTGCGCAGGAGGGCCGGCGGGGCTGCGCAGGACGACCGATGGCGCTGCGCAGGAGGGCCGGCGGGGCTGCGCAGGACGACCGATGGCGCTGCGCAGGAGGGCGCCGGGGCTTGCGCAGGACGGCCGACGGCGCTGCGCAGGACGGCCGACGCGGCCGCCCCGGATCGAGCACGCCGTGGGACTCGCCCTGGACCGGCGTGCGCATGGCAAGCGTTGCCTTCATGGCAAGGCTTGCCAGCCCCCCGGGAGGCAAAAGCGGCAAGGACTGCCATCGCGCGCCGATGCCCGCGCCCCGGACGCGACGAGGCGACCGCTCCCGCGCTCCGCCGGGACGGGCGCCCCCTCGTCGCGCCGGAGCGTCACAGGCCAGATCTCCGTGGCACGCTCGTTGCGATGTCGCGATGTCGATGGGTGGGCGCCGAGCGAGGTGAGGGCGCCGCTCCCATCACGGATCGGCCGCTCGCCTCGCATCCACAACTGACCTGCTCCGCGTCGCGCAAGCGTCGCCGGAACTGCGTCGCAGGCGGCGGGTGGCGGCACGCCCCATGGGACCGGGAAAGCTGCCCGGCCACTCGGCCCCCTCCGTTCAGGAATACGAGAAAGCCGCGCGCTGCATTGCCGTACTGAAGAACACTTGTGCGGACTTCCTCGATATCGACGCTCTGTTCGACTCGCACGCCGAGTGCTCCACGGTCTTCGTGGGCAAGGTGGCCGATGGCGGCGAATGCACCGATGACAAGCCAAGGAGATTGCAATGAAACGTGACTTTCGCACCGGTTGGCTCGTGTCGATGATGGCCCTGTCCACGCTGGTGGTGGCGTGCAGTGACAGCGGCGGCGGGCCGAGCAGCAGCGGTGGCGGCAGCGGCGGCAGCGGCGGCAGCGGCGGCAGCGGCGGCAGCGGCGGCAGCGGCGGCAGCACCGGCACCACCATGGTCGGCGACGGCGGCAGCGGCGGCAGCGGCGGCAGCACCGGCGGCGAAGCGGAAGGCCCGAGCGCTATGCAGGCGTGCTTGGCTATCTGTGAGTCGCACAAGCTGTACGGCTGCGATCCGCCGGATCTGGACTGCGGCGCCAGCTGTGGCCTGGTGGTCATCCCGCTGTCCCGCCCCGCGTGCGAGGACGAGCTCGTCGCGTACTATTCGTGTTGGCTGCCTGAAGCCTCCACCTGTAAGGAGGGGTTGCCCGCAGACTGCCAGGACGAGAAGGACGCGTACTCCGCGTGCCTCGACGCTCACGGCTGCCGCGGCCTGAAGTGCGAATACCCGCACGGCCTGGAGGGCAACGAGTGCGCGTGTTCGTCCACGTGCCTCAGCAAGGAGCACGAGGTCAAATGCGGGCCGACCGAGGACGGCACGACGATGTGCTCGTGCCTCGTCGAGGGCGTCGAGGTCGGGACGTGCGAGGGCGCGCCCAGGGAGGTGTGTCACCTCACGCAGGGCTGCTGCCAGCAGTTCTTCGACATCAACTGACCGCTCGTCTCGCTCACCGCTCCTCCCCGCCGCGCGCCTCCACGTCGTGCCGCGCCCCCGGCGTCCGGTCCCCGGCCCCGGGGCGCTCGTTGACCGACTGGGGTCGATGGCGCGCGTGTTGAGGCATGCGCGTCCGCCTACCCGGACGACTGGAGAACATCACGCGCCCGCCGCGATCGCATCCTGGAGGCGCGGGAACTCGGGCTTGAAGCCGAGATCTTCGCGGATGCGGCGGCCGTCCAGGAGTACCTCGAAGGCTCGGGCCGCTTCGCCGGCCGAGCCGTCGGGCGGTGGGGCGCCGACCGACGCGAAGAGGGTGGCGACGTCGGGGGCTTCGTCGTCGACCACGTTGTAGATGCGGTGCGAAGGCGATGCGGTGTCGAGCACGCGCGCGACAGCCTGCGCGACGTCGGCGTGATGAATCACGGCCATGCGCTGCGACGGCGCCCAGCCGCGCATCATCGGGATCGCTTCCTCGATGTGCGGATCACCGTCGCCGTAGACGAAGGGGAGGCGGAGGACGCGCACATCGAGGCCCTCGAGGGCGAGGAGCGCGCGTTCGGCGGCGAGCTTGCTCGCGGGGTAGCCCGGTAGCGGCGCGCAGTCGTCGCCCTCGCGGGCGAGGCGGCCGCCGCTCGGTCCGTAGACCAACCCGGTGCTGGTGAAGACGAAGCGCTTCACGTTCGCGGCGCGGGCGGCGGCCGCGAGTCGTTGCGTGCCGAGGTCGTTGACGGTGTGCGCTTGTTCCGGGGTGGCGCCGCGGAAGAAGGCGGCGCAGTGGACGACCGCGTCGATGCCGCGCACCGCGGGCGCGAGCGAGGCTTCGTCGAGGAGATCGCCCTTCACGATCTCGACCTGGTGCTCGCGCAGCTCGGCGGCGCGGTCCGGATCGCGCACGAGGGCGCGGACATGATCGCCCCGGCGGGCGAGGCGCTTTGCGAGACGGCTTCCGACCTTTCCGGTCGCTCCGGTGACGAGGATCTTCATGACCGCGATGCTAGCGACGCGCCCGGGTTGGGAATTGGAAGAAGCGGACAATGTCACGCGCGGGCATGCGCGGTCGGCGCGCACGTCGGCAGCAGAGGCTGCTGAAGCCGAGCCGAAATTGTCGTAGAGTTCACGTCATGAACCATCGCGACCGAATCGTGCGAGATCCTCTCGTCTGCGGGGGCGAGCCGGTCATCAAGGGGACGCGGGTCACGCTCCGCACGCTGCTCGCCAGCCTGTCGGACGGCGACGCGATCGAGGACATCCTCAGCGACTACCCGACCCTGACCGCGGACGACGTGCGCGCAGTGATCGCGTTCGCCGCGGATTCCGTCCGGGAAGACCTACCGGCGCCCAAGGTCGTCGGATTCTGATGCGCATCAAACTGGACGAGAATCTGCCGACATCCCTGGTCGAGGCGCTTGTGCAGCTCGGCCACGACGCGGACTCGGTGCAGCAAGAGGGGCTTCAGGGGTCGCCAGACGCCGGCGTGTGGGCGGCGGCTCAGGCGGACAAGCGTTTTCTGGTTACGCAGGATCTCGACTTCTCGGATCTGCGGCAGTTCGCCCCTGGAACACACCACGGGCTCCTGCTCGTCCGCCTCGCTGATCCAGGCCGGCGGGTACTCAAGGCCTACATCGAGTGTCTCTTCCGGACAGAGGACGTCGAGCGCTGGACCGGGTGCTTCGTGGTTGCAACGGACGGCGACGGCGGAGGGACGGCATGCTCTCCGCGCCGACGTCGGACGGAGAACCTCATGGAAAGGCGAACCCTCGAACAGCTCGAGGCGGCGCTCGATGCCGTCAGCAAAGACCTGGCCCCGCGCGTCGAGGAGCTCGCGCAGAAGAGCACCGAAGGCGCGCTCACCCCGGAGGAGCAAAGGGAATACGCAGAGATCGTCCGCTTGAACGACAGGCTCAGCCTCCTCAAGCTCGAGGCCGAGGAGTTCTGGACGATGCGCGCGGCTTCGTGAAGCTCTCGAACGATGTGCGGGAGACGGTACAACGGCGCGCCCAGGGCGCGTGTGAGTACTGCCGGCTTCCTCAAGAAGCTTCAATCGTCCCCCATCAAGTCGACCACATCATCGGGAGGCAACGTCGTGGACCCGACGATGTTGCCACTCTGTGCCTCTGCTGTATCCATTGCAATCTGAAGAAGGGGCCTGACATCGCGTCCATCGATCCGAAGACTGGCCCCCTCGTGGCGCTGTATCACCCCAGGCGTCACGCTTGGCGCGAGCACTTCACGGTCGCGACGGAGGTCGACCCCTCGCCATGAAGGACGATTCCTGCGCAAGCGCGCGGCCGCGCTGGTATCAGGGCCGTCATGACGACGATGCGCGCCAAGCGAACGGTCTCGGCCCCCCGTAGAGCCGCCGGCGCGACCGCTCCAGCGGTCGCTGCTCCGCGTGCGGCGCCGGAGCGTGCCCATGTGCTCGACGTCCCGTTCGCGATGCGCGCTGTCGCGTCCGCGAGCGGCGCGCGCTGGGACGCGGAGCACGGCGTGTTCGTCGCTCGCGCAGAGACGCTCCCGCCGGCCCTCGCGCCGTTCCGCGCCGCGCCGTACTCGTGGGAGCGACGCATCGAGCGCGAGCTCAACGACGGCCCGGCGCCCGCGCCGGCCGCCCCCGCGGGGGCGATCGTCCTCCGCCCGCACCAGCTCGACGGCGTGCGGGCCATCGCGGCCGCGAAGGCCGAGAGGCGCGCCGGGTTCCTCCTCGCCGACGACGTCGGCCTCGGCAAGACGATCACCGCCTGGGCCGCGGTCCTCGGGATGCCGGACGTCGCGACGGTGCTGATCGTTTGCCCGCTCGCCGTCGTCGCGCACTGGCGCCGCACGGTCCAGGCGATGGGCGACGCTGGCAAAGAGATCGTGATCATCAATTATGATCGGCTCGGCAAGCTCTTCGAGGTGACCCCGGAGGCGCGGCGGAGGATCCGATCGAAGAAGGGCCTCGCGCGCGCCGGCAGCGCCGCGGAGTTCGACGTGGTGATCTGGGACGAGAGCCACCGCTGCAAGAACCCGGCGGCGGCGCGCTCCAAGCTCGCTGTGAAGCTCAACGCACGCGCAGGGTTCGTGCTGTGGCTCTCGGCCACCGCGGGGCAGAACCCGCTGGAGCTATCGTATCTCGCGCCGCTCCTGGCGAGCGCGACAGGGAGCCGCTCCGCGGATCTCAAGGACTTCGAGCAGTGGTGCGAAGGCCAGGGGCTCGGGGTCACACGCGGCGCGTTCGGCAGGTGGGACTGGCGCGGCGATCCGGCGGACTGCGAGAAGGTGCGCGCGCTCCTGTTCGACGGCCGTCCCGCGGTGGGGATGCGGCGCCGCCCGGAGGACGTGGCCGGCTGGCCCGAGATCAACCGCATCCTCACCCCCATCGAGCTCGACGCCTCCGCGCGCGCGCTCTACGCCCAGGCGTGGACCGCGTTCCGCCGGGAGATGGAGCTCGTGCCGAAGGGCGCGAACCCGAGGTCGGCGCTCGCCGCGACGCTGCGCCTGCGGCAGAAGAGCTCGCTCATCCGCGTGGCGGGCACCGTGGAGCTCGTGAATGAGCTGCTCGACAACGGGCATCAGGTCGCTGTCTCCGTCGCCTTCCTGGAGACGCTCGAGGCCGTGCAGGCCGCGCTGGCCAGCGAGCGCGTCCCGTGCGCGCTGATCCACGGCGCCATGCCGGCCGGCGAGAAGGAGGCCGAGCGCCTCCGCTTCCAGCGCGGCGAGCCGCGCGTCGTGCTCTTCACCGTGGAAGAAGGGATCTCGCTCCACCAGGGCGAGCACAACGAGGTCCCGCGCTCGGAGGTGATCCACGATCTGCGGTGGTCGGCGATCCAGATGGCGCAGATCGAGGGCCGCTGTCACCGCGATGGACGTTTTGCGCAGGTCTACTGGGCGTATGCCGACAGTACCGTTGAAGAGAAGATCGCCGCGATCGTGTGCCGCAGGATCCAGTCGATGAAGGCGATGGTCGGCGATGACGTCGAGACGATGCACGAGATCGAGCGGCTGCTCGCCGGAGCCGATTGAGGCCCGTCACGCGCTGAAGCCGTTGTCGTGCGGGAGCCTCCGCTCCGTGAGCAACGTGCCGTTCGTGGTGAACGTTCGTGGTGAAGTAGAGAGCGAGCCCGGTCCGTTCGGCGAGGCGCGTCAAGAGCTCGTCGAAGCCGGCAAATGCCAGCGGCTCTCCTCCGCCGAACGCCACCTCCAGGAGGCCGCGGCGCGCGAGGCCCGAGAGCGCCTCGAATGCCCCGTCCACCGTCCACTCGAGGTCCATCCCTCCAGCCTCCGGGCGGCCCGATCACCTTCCCGGGGTCGAGGATGCCGTCCGTACTCCGAGCGAAAATCCTGGCGGGACTGTTCGGCGGTGGCGAACCGGTGCGATCCGTCACTTCCCCGGGGATTGGGGGAGGGCGTGACGACGGATCGCACCCCCTCAGAAGGCATGGGCCCAACCCGGGCCCAAGGGCCAAGCCCCCGGCTTGGGGAGCTCGCCGTGACCGAGCCGTCGCGTCGGGCTGCGGTGGTCGCCTCGCTCGCCTGCTCCCTGAGCCGCGCCGTCGCCCTTGGGGATGAGGTGGGGGCCCGGGTCGTTCACGAGGCGCTCGGTCGGCTGCTCGGGCTGCCGGTGGCACCGGAGGGGTGAGCAAGCTTAGGCCGAACATCGAGCCCGCCGCTCGGGTCGACTCGCTGCCGCAGCCCTGCCGCTCGCCAGCGCTCGCGAGCTCTGCTGAGATCGCCCGCGCGCGGCGGTTGCGTGCCGAAGCGCCGCGGAAGCATCCGGGAAAGTGCCGCCGGCAAGCAGCAGGCCTGTGCCGGGGAGGCAAGCGCGAGGGCGTTCCCGGTCGACGACCCTTTCGCCGCGATGCTGCCTAGCGACGCCATGGCGGAACCGCGGACGCCACGGTGAGCGGTGGGAAAACGAGCCGCGAGGAGGCTCCTGCATGCTGGCACAGAGGCGGCCGAGGCCCGCCCCGTCCGGTGGTCGCCTGAGATGCTTGCCTCCTGCAGCTCCCGTTGAGATCATTCCGCCATGGCGCGCACGGCTCCTGTACCGAATATCCCCGCCATCCCAGGAATGAACCCCGGCGTCTTCGTCATGGGCGGCGGCGCGGGCGGCGGAGGAAGCGGCGGCGCGGGCGGCGGCGGGAAGGGCGGCGATCAGAGCGCCGGCGGCAGCAATGGGGGCAAGGGCGCCGGCGGCGGCGGGAAGGGCGCCCCGGACTACGAGAAGCATCCCGAATGCGGGTACGCATCGCATCCAGTCGACGTCGTCACCGGACGAGCGTTCACCTACCCGACTGTGGACGTGCACCTACCAGGGCCCCTGCCGCTTCTCTTCCGACGGATGTACTCCACGACCATGGCGGCTCGGGACACGGGCCTTGGCTTCGGCTGGGGTCACACCATCGGCTGGGAGGTCGAGGTGCGCCGGCGGAGTCTCGTGGTTTGGAACGAGCAAGGCATGCCCGTCGAGTTCCCCATGATCCGGCCGGGAGACGAGGTCGTGGGCCCCTTTGGCTGGGCGCTCCGCCGAGAGGCCTGGGGGTTCGTGGTCGATGCAAATGACGACGTGTACCGCACTTTCTGCGAGCGCGACGAGCCTGGTCTCCGGTATCGCCTCAGCGCGATCGAGGACCGGAACAAGAATCGAATCACGATCATATATCAACAGGGCAAGATCGCATCGATTGTGGACAGCGCCGGGCGGAGCCTCCGTGTCCACACCACCCCTGAAGGGCGCATCGCCTCGATCGAGACGAAGAACGCCGTGGCCGGCGGCGCATGGCTCACCTTCGCGACGTACCGGTACGACGGTCACGGGAACCTCGTGGAATGCAGGGACACGGACGGATTCTCCTCACATTACGAATACGATGAAGAACACCTGCTCACGAAGGACACGGATCGCGCCGGTCTCACGTTTTATTTCGTGTACGACAGGCACCGGCGCTGCATCGAGTCATGGGGCGAGTACCCCGGCGAGCGCGATCCGAGCCTGGCGGAGGGACTGCCGCAGGTGCTGGCGGACGGCCGGACACGGGTCAAGGGCATCAGTCATTGCAAGATGGAGTACCTCGACAACGGGTACAGCGAGGTCGCAGACTCGGCGCGGGTGCGACGGTTCTTCGGCAATGAGCACGGCCTACTCGACAAACGCGTTGAGGGGCAAGGCGTGATCAGCTGCACGTACAACGCCGCGGGTCACCTGACCAGCCGTACGGACGAGCTCGGAGGAACGACGCTCTACGAGCTGGACGACCGCGGTCAGCTCACGCGGCTCACCGATCCGAAGGGGCGCAGCACCTTCATCGCGCGCGGCGCTTACGGCCTGCCTGTCGAGATCGTTGATCCTGCGGGCGGCGTCACGCGGATTGAGCGGGACCAGCGGGGCAACCCTGAGCTCGTCGTAGATCCCACGGGCGCGATTACGTCGTATCGTCATGACGAGCGTGGACTTATCAAGGAGATCATCAATTCACACGGACACTCCACGCGCTTCGACTACGACGCGCACGGCAATATGACCGCGGCCTTCGAGTCGAGCGGCGCGATCACCCGGTTCGGCTACGACGCGCTGGGGCGCAGGACGTCGGTGACCGATCCTCTCGGCGCGGTTGTCCGCTTCGCCTATTCAGGCCGGGGCGATCACGTCGCGACCTACGACGAGTTGGGCGGTGTGACGCGATACGCCTACGATGGTGAAGCTAAGATGACGCAGGTCACCTGGCCCAGCGGGCGCGTCCGCTCGTTCCGGTGGGGAGGGTACAACAAGCTCTGCGAGATCGTGGATGAGGCAGGCGGGGTCACGCGCATGCTCTACGATCTCGACGGGCTCCCGGTGGCGCTCGTCAACCCGAAGGGAGAGAAGCACCACTACGAGCACGACGCGAGCGGCCGGCTCGTCGCGGAGGTGACCTTCGACGGCGTACGGAGGAGGTACCGCTGCGATCTCGCGGGGCGGCTCGTCGCCGTCATCGGCGGGACGGGGGAGACCATGGAGTTCGTCCGCGACGCCTCCGGCATGGTCGTTGAGCGACGCTACGCCGACGGTACGACAGAAGCGCTCGAGTACGATGAGTGCGGAGATCTCGTTCGGGCGGTCGGCCCAGATGTGGAGGTGCAGTTTCAGAGGGACGCCGCGGGGAGGATCCTGCGCGAGACGCAGCTCGTGCGCGGAGAGGCGCTCTCGGTTGCGCGCGGGCGAGAAGGTCGCGCGCACGTAACGATGACGTCGCTCGGTCACGCGATCGCGATGACGGAGGGGCCCAATGCCTTTGTGCGCCGCTACCTCCTGGGTGAGGCGCACGAGGTCGAGAGCCGCTCGGACGTCTACGGGCGCGAGGTCGAGCGGGTTTTACCCGGAGGGGGACGGCTGGAGAGCGTGTTCGACGCGATGGGCCGCCTCGCAGAGCGGCGAGCGCGTGGCCCCTTCACGACCCCCGCCGTCGAGCCAGGCCACCCCGAGTGGGTCGGGTCGCGGGAAGGAGGGCTCTCCGTGCGCCGAGTCCACCACTACTCGCTGGACGGCCACATAGGGGCGGACTGGGATCTGCGCCACGGGCAGACCCAGTACGAGGTGGATGCGCTCGGACAGCTCCTCTGCGCGGTTCGCGAGCGAGGCCGAGAGGATCGTTACGCGTACGACGCCACTGGCAACATCGTCCGCGTCGGTAGCACGAGCTCGGTTTTCGAGCAAGGCAACCGCCTCCTCGAGCACGGCACGACACACTACCAGTACGACGACCTCGGTCAGCTGATCGAGAAGTCCGTCGCCGGCGATGACGGCGCGAAGCGGGCCTGCCGATACACCTGGAACCCCGCCGGTCGCCTGAGCAGCGTCACCTGTCCGGATGGAGTGGTGGTGCAGTACCATTATGACCCCCTCGGCCGCCGCCTCGAGAAGCGCGTGTTCGAGGCACCAGCGCCGGGAGCGCGGGGCGCGCTCCGCTCGACCACCAGGTTCCTGTGGGATGGCGCGGCGGTCATACAGGAAATCAAGCGCTCGGCCGACGAGCTGGGCAACCCCGTCGTCGACGATCGGAGGTACTGGGTAGCGGGAGATGGCCCCGTCGTGCTCGCTCACCGCGATGTGCGCTGGGACGCCCGCGGCGCGACCGCCGGCGAGTGGGTGCACTACGTGAACGATCCGAACGGAGCGCCGACGCACCTCGTGGACGCTCGCGGCGCCGTCGTGGGCGAGCTCGCACGATCCGGGCTGGGCAGGACGTTGCCCGCCCCTGGTTCCGAGGTACGCACAGCCGTTCGCTTCGCGGGTCAGTACGAGGACGAGGAGACGGGCCTCCACTATAATCACTTTCGCTATTACGATCCAGACACGGGCCGGTACCTGTCGCACGACCCCATCTCGCTGCGTGGCGGACACAACTTGTACCGTTATGTGCGAGATCCCAACACGATGACGGACCCGCATGGCCTTGTCCCCTGTCAGTGTGTCATGATAACCAACAACGGGCCTCCGGAGCGGCTCGTGGGGCAGGACCCCAACGGCAATAACCTGTACGCGTGGAGGCGCAACTCTGGTGGCAGCCCACAGAACGTGCACCCGGACGTCTCGAACCACATTCCCCCCGCGGACCAGCTGCCTCAGGGCTCCACGGCGAGCCCTGATCAGCGAGGAAAATGTGCGGAGCCGGCGGCCCTCACCGATTATCGCAATTGGCTCGCGAAGCAACCGAACCCCGGCAACGCGACCATGTTGAACCGGATCCAACAGGGGGTCGTCGCCGTCGTGCCCATGAACAAGGGCGGCCCGACCTCGGGGAGCTACAAGGCACCGTGCGACTTCTGCGGTCCGACCCTGAGCAACATGGGACTGTCGAACCGGGTCATGACGCCGCAGGCCGCCGCGCAGGCCATGCCCAACATCGCACAAGTGTTCACAATCCAGAACGTGCCCGTGTTCCGCTGACGGACAGCCTATGCGACCTCCCCTGCCTCTGCACCTGTTTTCCCCTCGCGCTCAGCAGTTCCTCCTCTCCGCCGAGCGCGACGACAGCGGACGCGATCGCGAGAGCGTCGCCCGCCGACTGGCCGAGTGCCATCGACCGCTGTTCGCTGCGGCCATCGACTTCGAGCACGTCTACGGCGGGCTGTCGTGGGGCGAGGATACCCTCGGGATCTACTATGACGAGCCGATGCGCGACGAGAACGACCCGCTTGATCTCGACGGCACGATGGTGCCGATCGGCAGCGAGGGGGTCTGTGGCCTGTTCATGAACGAGGCGGGAGAGGTGATCACCCAGCCTAACGTCAAGAGCGCCTCGATCGAGAAATACATCGAGCAGCGCGCGTTGGTCTCGGCCGCGGAAGCGCATCGCGCATACCGGGTCAAGGTCCGCCCCGCGACGGGCGACGCCCTCGCGGCGTCGCTCGGTCTCACCGTCGTCTCCGAAGCGACCGACGGGTATCAGGCCTACTTCGCTTCGGGCGGCGTGCTCCTGCGCCACTACCGGCAGCCGGAGGTGTACGAGGCGCGCGTGGACCTCGTGCTCGCGCCCTCGCTCGAGCAAGTCGCGGCGATCCTGGAGTCGGCTGCCCACGTGGTCGGATCGCCCCGCGTGAGCGTCCACCGCATGGGGGCGACGGTGGTTCGCCTGTCCGCCAATGAGGAGTCGAGCATCCCGCCTACGGGCTCGTGGAGCGCCGCCCTCGATGCTGTCCGTTTCGATTACGGCGACGAGGACGACCACCACGATGGTACCGTCTGGCTTATCGGCGCGCGCGGCTCGCGACGGATCGAGCAGTACCAGATCACCGCCGAAGGACGGCTGCTCAGCTGGAACACCTTCGAGAACGATAGGGCGACCCTGCGGCTCCCGTCAGGAGCGCCGTGACCCCAGGTCGGCTCGCGGCGGCCGAGCCGAAACCGTCACGGTTCCGCGCTCACGAAGCCGTCCCGCCGCGAACCTTCCGGCCCCCGCTACCCCCGCGGCGTCTACCGCGGCTCGTCCTGGCAGAGGTAGTTCCGCTTCAGGCTCCGGTTCTCCATGTCGGTATAGAGCACCGCCATGGTCGACCCCCGACATCGGCGGCACGATCTTGCTCCAGTCCGCGTAGGCCGGCCGCTGACACCGCCGCCGCAGGCTGTGGAGCGCACGCGGCCCCTTCGACGACGCGACGGCGGAAGGCGCCGCGTTGGGCTACATCGGAGCCGCCCTCGGCGGCGAAACAGGCAAAACCCATGGGAATTGTTACTGATGTCCAGGACCGCTCATTATCGACCGGTTTCTCTGGCGGGGCTTCTGACACGCAGAGCCCGCGCGAGCGCCTCGACCACGCCACGAGCCGCCGAGCGACCGCAGCGCCGCGCAGACGCGGCTCCGTGATAAGCGTCGCCGCAGCATGCAGGCGCCCTCCACCGACTCCCCCGCACCCTCGGGGCCGCTCCCCGACAGCGCCGCGGAAACCGCGGAAACCCCCGCGCGCGCCGCCCCCGGCGCCGCCTCCCCGCCCCCGCCGCCCCGCCGCTGGGCCGTCGGCCTGCTCAGCGCCCTCCATGCCCCCCTCTTCGCTTGGGCCGCGCTCTCCCTCCCCTTCCGGCCGTGGACGCTCTTCGCCGTTGTCACCGCCGCGCTCGCGCTGCTCCACGCCGCGACCGCCGCGCTCTCGCTCCTCCCCCACCCGCTCGCCCCGCGCGCGTTCCGGGTCACGTCGCTCGTCTCGCTCGGCTACCTCGCGCTCCTGAGCTACGGCCTCCTCTCCTCGGCCGTCTACGTCGCCTCGCTGAACCGCGGCCTCGGCGCGGGCATCGCGGCCGCGCTGCTCGCTGTCTGGGGGGTCGTCGCGCTCCTCACCCTGCCCTTCGCGTGCTGGGGCGTCGCCTCGACGGGCGGCCTCGCTCCCCTCCGGCGGCGCTCGTCCCCGCGCGCCGCGCTCTCCGCGCTCTCCGCGCTCTCCGCGCTCATCGTGCTGGCCGCGCTCGCGCTGCTCTTCCGCCACCGCACCGCCAAGGCCGACGTCCTGCCCGTGCCGGGCGGCGCGCCGTCCGGCACCGGGGCCGCGCTGCGCGAGGCGCTCTCGTCCTTCGACGAGCTCCCCGCGGCGCCGGCCAAGGCGCCGCCGCTCATGACCACGGCGCCGGCCGCGTGCGCCGCGCCCCCGGCGCCCGGCCGCTCCACCCTCGTCGTCACGCACCTCGCCCGCGCGAAGGAGCGCGGTCGCGCCGCCGTCGCCACCCGCTGCCTCCAGCCCCCGCCCGGCGAGGACGCCGCGGCCGCGCTGCGCGGCGCGCTCGCCGGCGCGCTGCGCGGCCCCCTCAAGATCGACGTCGTCTCGGCCGTCCAGCCGCTCGGCTCTGGCTCTCCCGGGCCGGGCCTCGTCGGCCTGTCGCTGCGCCCCGGGCTCGACGGCCTCTGCCTCGCCGAGCGCTGCCTCATGCCGTGGCAGCTCATCGCGATCGACGCGTTCAACACGAACGCGCCGCTCGCCGGCGTCCCCGACTTCCGCTTCGGCGTGGACCTCGCGGTCCTGCGCCGCGCCCTCGGCGAGCCCGAGCCGCCCGGCGGCCCTGCCGGCGCGGGCGCCGAAGAGCGCGCCCTGAGGAGCGGCCTCCTCCGGATCGAGACGCTGAGCTACACGGTCGACAGCGCGGGCGCGCTCCACCTCCTGTCCCGGATCGGCGAGCCCGGGGTGGAGCTCACCGACGCGACAGTCCAGCAGGCGGCGGCCGCGGCCGAGCGTTACATCCTCGGCGCGCAGCGGAAGGACGGCATGTTCCGCTACATCGTCGACCCGTTCACCGGGCGCGCCTCGTTCGACGGCTTCTCGATCGCGCGGCAGGCCGGCACCACGCTCGCGCTCTGCGAGCTCGGCGCCGGCGCCGAGGGCGCCCCGGCGCCGCCGGCGCTCAGGACGACCGTGGAGCGCTCGCTCGCGCTGCTCGCGAAGCTGGAGCGCCGGTCCGGCGACGGCGGCCCCGTCGGCGCGCTCTTCTACCCGCCGGACACCCGCGGGACGATCGCGAACCTCAACCCCACGGCGCTGAGCCTCGTCGCGTTCCTCTCGTGCCGCGACGTCGTCCGCGACACGCCCGACGCGCCCGGGGCGCACGACGCGCTCATCGGCCGGCTCGCCCGCATGGTGCTCGCGACGCAGCGGGACGACGGCGGCTTCGCGCCGCAGCTCGATCTCGCGCGCGTCGCGCCCGTCCTCGGCCCGACGCAGCTCTACGAGGGCGGCCAGTCGGTGCTCGCGCTGGCGCTGCTCGAGGACCTCGCCGCCCGCGCGCCGGCGCCCGAGCTCCCCCCCGCCGCCGAGGTGCGCGCCGCCGTCGACCGGGCGATGGACTACTACGCGAACCGTTACTGGGACCATTTCGCCAGTGATTTCGTGTACATGGAAGAGAACTGGCACTGCCTCGCGGCGCGCGCGGCGCTCGGCCGTCACCGCCGCGACGACTACGAGCGGTTCTGCCTCGACTACGTGGCGTTCAAGTCGCGGCTCGTGCTCGACGAGGAAAGCGATGTCGCGCCCGACCTCGTCGGCGGCTACGGGTTCGGCAACGTCCTCCCCCCGCACAACACGGCGACGGCGGGGTTCGGCGAGGCGCTGGCCGCCGCGATGGCGGTCAAGGCGGCGCGCGGCGAGGATCTCGCGCGCGACAGGGCGCTGATGGAGCGGGTGCTCGGGTTCCTGGTGCGGCAGCAGTGGTCGCCCGCGACCTGCTTCGCCTGCAGCCGCGACGAGATCATCGAGGGCGGCTTCAGCGAGAGCATGGCGTCGCCGCGGATCCGCATCGACTACGTACAGCACGCCTGGGCCGCGCTCGGCCACGGCGGCAGGATGCTGGGGCTCTTGCCCGGGCGGAGCGCCCCGGTGGCGGGACCGCTGTGAGCGCCGGCGAGGGCGGCAGGAGGGGCCCCGCCTCGGTCGCCCGCGGCGGCGCGGGCCCCAGCGGCGGCGCGGACCCGGGCGCGGGCGCTCGCTGGGTCGACCGCAGGGCGTACGCGTACGCCGTGACCGCGGGGCTCTTGCTCCTCATGCTCGCCCCGCTGTTCCGCCGGCCGCCCGTGGACAGCTTCCCGCTGTCGACCTACCCGATGTTCTCGTGGGGTCGTCACGACGCCCGCACAACGGTCGAGCGCGCCGTCGGCGTGGACTCCCGGGGCGGGCGGCGGCCGATCCCGCCGCGCCTCGTGGGCAGCGAGGAGGTCCTGCAGGCCAGGGCCACCCTGGCGCAGAGCATCCGTCAGGGCGCCCGGGCGGCGCGCGCGCTCTGCCGCGGCATCGCGGCGCGCGTCGCCCAGCAGAACGGTCACGCCGACATCGTCTCCGTCGAGATCCGGACCGACACCTTCGACGCGATCGCGTTCTTCGACGGGCAGGAGACCCCGCTCGACGCGAAGCTCCACGCGACCTGCAAGGTGGGCGCGCGATGAGGCGGCTCCTCGATCGCCTCGACCGCGCCTTCTTCGCCGAGGCGCCCGCCGAGCGGCTCGCGATCGTGCGGCTCCTGGTCGGCGGCTTCGCGCTCGTGTACCTGTGCGTCCGCGCGGTGCACCTCCAGCGGGTGGGCCACCTGCCGCCGGAGGGCTTCAGGCCGATCGGCGTGATCTCGGTGCTCTCCGCGCCGCTCCCGCTCTGGGCTGTGCGCGCCCTGATCGGCGCGGCGATCGCGGCCGGCGCCGCCTTCGTGGCCGGCTTCAAGTTCCGCGTCGCCGGTCCGCTCTTCGGCGCGCTGCTGCTCTGGGTGCTGAGCTACCGCAACTCGTGGGGCATGGTCTTCCACACCGAGAACCTGCTCGTGCTCCACGTCATCGCGCTCGGCCTCGCGGCCGCGGCCGACGCGTACTCGCTCGACGCGCGCGCCGCGGGCCGCACGGCCGCGGGCCCGCCGTCCGGCTCATCGGCGCCCGCGCCCCACGGCCGCTATGGCTGGCCGCTCCGGCTGCTCTGCGCGATCACCGTGACCTCGTACTTCATCGCCGGGGTCACCAAGCTCCGGAACAGCGGCCTCGACTGGGCGTTGAGCGACATCCTCCGCAACTACGTCGCTTACGACAACGTGCGGAAGATCGCGCTCGGCGACACGCACTCTCCGCTCGGCGGCGCGCTTGTCCGCTACGGGTTCCTGTTCCCGCCGCTCGCGCTCGCGAGCCTGGCCATGGAGCTCGGCGCGCCGCTCGCCCTGTTCAGCCGGCGCATCGCCGTCGTCTTCTGCGGCGCCGCCTGGCTCTTCCACCTCGGCGTGCTCCTCACGATGGCGATCCTGTTCCCCTACCCGCTGCTCGGCATCGCCTTCGCTGGGTTCTTCGAGCTGGAGAAGATGCGCGACCTGCGGCGCCCGCGCCGAGCGGGGCCTGCCTGAGGTGCGGCCAGAGGCCGGAGGGATCCCGTCGTTGCGCCGCGCGACGTGCTACACAGCGGGCTCACGCCGGCCCTCCGGGGCGATCGCCCCCCGAGCATCGATATGACGCAGCACCAGCCCAACAATCCTCTCCACGGCGTCACGCTCCAGATGATCCTCGAGCACCTGGTCGCGCAGCACGGCTGGGAGCAGCTCGGGCGCATGATCGACATTCGCTGCTTCAAGTACGATCCCAGCATCAAATCGAGCCTTCAATTCCTGCGACGGACCCCGTGGGCCCGGCAACAGGTGGAGGCGCTTTACCTGCGGGACAGAGCCAGGCCCAGCCCGTGACCGGCCCGCTCGATCGCTCGCCGAGCCGCTAGATCCGCTCGCACCTCGCGCACAGCGTCGATGCGCTGGCGTGTCGAAGGTCGGTCGCCGGACGCCCGCGCGGCCCGGCCTTGCGGCGCACGCCCAGCCGCGGCACGACGCTGCCGTGCACCCCGTCCTCGTCGCCGTTCGCGCCGCCCTCGCCAGGGGCCCTGTCGCCGCCGGCTCGCCCCCTGACCCGTGGCACGCGTGGCTCCTCGTGGCGCTCGCGCGGCAAGTCGATCGGCAGCGCTGGCTGGTCCGGATCCAGCGCGCGCTCCTCCTCGAGGACTCCGGCCGGGGAGAGGTCCCGGGCATGCCGGGCTGGAGGTTCTTCTTCCACGGCATCGGCCTCTGCCTAACCGCACCCGACGGCGAGACGATCGACGTCGACGACCACGGCGACGGCGGCCGCACGATCGATCCCTACTTCTTCGCCCGGCGCATCCTGAGCCTCCCTCTCCCCGCGCTCCCCGAGGAGCGCCTGCTCGCCTTCCTCCCCACCGCAGACGCCATGACCGCCGCGATCCGCGAGCTCTCGGAGGAGGCGCTGCTCGTGCCCGACGAGAAAGGGTACGTCTTCCGCGTCCTTCCGGAGCTCGAGGAGCTCGCCGCGGCGCTCGCCTCGATCGACTTCTCCGACGCGGAGCGCCGCGTTCGCTGGGCGGAGCACCTCGGCGACCTCGACCTGCTCGCCCGCGAGCGGCCGTCGACGGCCTCCGAGGCGCGGGCCACGGCGCAGCGCGCGGCCTACAAGCGGTACTTGCTCGCGAGGATCGCGCGCGATTCGACGGCGCGCGCGTTCATCGATCCCCTCGAGGCGGTGCTCACGCCGGCGGAGTTCGTCGACGCGTGCGCGGGGTTGATCGACGCCTCGGTGAGCGTGACCTCCGGGCACGCGATCGAGCGGCTCGACGCGCACCCGGACTACCCTGTCTGCCCGGCGGTGGGCCGGCTGCTCGCCCGCGCGGATCCGGCCCAGCACCATCCCTACGCCGTGCACGCCGCCGCCCGGTACCTGCTGCGCCGCGGGATCGAGCGCGATCGCGCCGTCGAGGTGGTGCTGGCGTTCGCCCGCGTCGAGGTCGTCGCGGGCTACCGGGGAAACCCCTTTCTCGGCGAGCTCGCCCTGCTGCTCCTCGAGCACGCGCCTCCGCACGCGCTCGCCGCGCTCCGCCGGGGGCTGCGATCGAACACCCCCGCGGTCCGGACGCTCGTCGCCGCGTCGCTCGCTGCGCTCGGCCAGCCGTGGTGCCTTCGAGAGCTCCTTCTCGCGCTCGACGACGCGGCCACGTTCGAGGAATCCGCCTCGGTGCGGGCAGCGCTCTCGTGGCTCGGCGCGGACGAGGCGCGCGCGGCGGTGACGCGCTGGACGCAGACCCACGTCTTGCGGGTGACGGAGGGCCCCGGCTACGGATGGGAGGAGGTCCAGGAGGCCAGCGTCGACGAGTCCCTCGCGTACGAGATCGAGGAGCGTCGCGCCTGGTCCGACGCGGTGCGACCGGCGATCGATCCGGACTTCGACCGCGTCGTGTGGGGCTGATCCCGGCGCGGCGGCCTGTCCCGTTCGCGTCCGCGCGGGGATCTGGGTATGGAAGGCGCATGCCGCGCATCCTCTCCCCGGGGCGGAACGTCTGGTGCGAGCGGCCGGTGCGAAACGCCGGGCTGCTCATCGACGGCTCCGACTACTACCGTGCCTTCTACGACGCGGCGCGACGGGCGCGCCGTTACATCCTGCTCTCGGGCTGGCAGTTCGACAGCGACGCCTGCCTGCTCCGCGGGGAGGACGCGGACGGCGCGCCCGCGCCGGTCACGCTGCTCAAGTTCCTGGACAGCCTGTGCGCGCGCACGCCCGAGCTCCAGATCTACATCCTCGCATGGGACTTCCACGTGGTCTTCGCGATCGAGCGCGAGTGGCTCCAGAAGATCGTCTTCGAGTGGACGACGAGCGAGCGGCTGCGCTTCCGCTTCGACAGCAACCATGTCGACAAGGGCTGTCATCACCAGAAGTTCGCCGTCATCGACGGCGAGCTCTCCTTCCTCGGGGGGCTCGACCTCTGCAACGATCGCTGGGACACGCGGCGCCACCTGGAGAAGAACCCGCTCCGCCTCAGCCGCGGCGAGCCGCACAAGCCCTTTCACGACGTGCAGGCCTACCTCCACGGCCGCGAGGTGAGCGAGAGCCTCGCGGACCTCTTCCTGGCGCGCTGGAGCGCCGCCTGCGGTGAGCCGATCGAGCTCCCCGCGGCCGACGGCGCGACGTTCGGCGACGACTACGCGCCGGAGAGCGCGGCCCCGCTCGCGTCCGGGCGCGTGGCGCTGAGCCGGACCGACCCGCGCGGCGCGCCCACCGGAACCGAGGGCTGCCGCGAGATATGCGACCTGTACCTCGACGCGATCGCCCGCGCCGAGCGGTCGATCTACATCGAGACCCAGTACTTCAGCTCGCGCGAGGTGAGCGAGGCCCTGATCCAGCGCCTGCGCCGGGTCGGCGGCTCCCCGCTGCAGGTCGTCGTCGTGCTCAACATGCGCGCCGAGACGCTGAAAGAAGAGGTCGCTGTAGGGCTCGCGCAGGCCAAGGTCATCGACGACCTCCGCAAGGCGGCGGAGGGCACCGGCCACGCGCTCGGCATCTATTACACGGTGCCGGCGCACGAGGGCGAGGGCGAGCCCCCGCGCGCCACCTACATCCACTCCAAGGTGATGATCGTCGACGACCGCTTCTGCACCGTGGGCTCGGCCAACCTCACGAACCGGAGCTGCGCTGTGGACACCGAGCTCAACGCGACCTTCGAGACGGACGATCCAGGCGACGCGCTCGGCCGCTCGATCTGCGCGGCAAGGCTCGGCCTGATGGCCGAGCACCTCGGGCTCGACGAGCTCTCCTGCGGAGCGGACCTGGTAGCCGAGCTCGACGACCGCGCGACCCGGCGCGACGGGCGGCTCCGGATCCACCCGTCCCCGGACGAGACGCAGCGCGCGGCCCTGGCGGTCGTCGATCCGCAGGCGCTGCCGTTCGATCCGGACGCCATCGAGGACGAGGAGGACGACCGCACGATCTTCGCCCACGGCCTCGGCGCCCTGTGGCGGCGGCTCGTGAGCCACCGCGACGACAGGAGATAGCCCGCGGCGACGCCGCGCGCTGGGGACCCGGCCCGGGACCTGGCTCACGATCGTGTCGTGACCGCGTCGCTACACGTCTTCGCCCGTCGTCTCGGCGAACGGCTCGCACACGACATAGACCTTCTTCCCGGTCGGGTGGATCGCGAGCGTCCCGAAGCGCTTGCAGGCGAAGCACTCGCGGGTGTCCGTCATCTCATCTTCCTTCCGCGGACAGCGCACCTGCCGCGGCCTGGCGCCATCGCCCTCGACCTCCAGCCACGCCAGCCGCTCCGGTGCATCCAGATGACAAAACATCGCGCCCTCCTCCCCCGGCTCTCGGCCGATGCAAGGCGCGGCTGCAATCACCAAGCCAGGAGAGACCCAACCGCAGCAGACGCCTGTCGAGCCCGTCCGGGCCGTACACGGCCTGGGACTTCCCGCCGTGCGATGCGCCTCCATCCGTTCTTCCCTCATGCCGTGTCGGCGCGAGGCGTCCGCGCCAGCGGCTGATCCAGCGCCAGCCGCGCATGCTCTGCGCCGGAGACGCACGCGCTGCACCTTCCAGGGCCGTGTCTCCCGCGCGCCTGCCCCTCTCCCGGCGTTCCCGATGGCGCGCCGTTTGCCGCGCCCCTCGGAGGGGGTTTACCATGGCAGACTGGCTCATCATGCTGCTGGCGGCCGGCGGGGGCGTGTTCGCGCTGGTCGTCTCCACGAGACGCCTGCTCGCCCGGCGGCATCACCGCGTCTCGGACGTCACCCTTGTCTGCCCGCGGACCGGTTCTCCGGTGCGGTGCCTGGTGGTCACCGACGGGCGCTCGGAGGAGCACGTCGAGGTCGCGCGGTGCTCGCGGCTCCCCGGCGGGCGGCCCACGTGCGACCAGGATTGCGTGAAGCTCCTGAACCTCGGCATCAGGCTCGCGCCCTTCGAGCCGGGACGCCCCGGCGAGCGCCCCACCGAGCCGCCGGACGGCCCTGCCGCGGCCTGACGGCGCCCGTTGCGCGGGGCGCGCAACGCATGCGCCGCCGCGCAACCCCTGCATCGCACGGCGCGCCCGGCGGCCCTCGGCGCCGGGATCCGCCGCAGGCACATGCCATGCTCTCGCGCCCGGATCATGGCTTTGCAAACCCAGAAGATGACGCTCCGCTCCTCTGGCAATCTGCCGATCGCGCTCGTCCTGCTGGTGGGCGGCGCCCTGCTGTGGCTGCGCGCCGCGCAGCGCACCCCGGGCGCGCTCGCGCTGCTCCCCGGCGTCGACGGCTGCATGACCGCCGGGATCGTCGGCGTGCTGCTCGCGCTGCTGCACGGCATTCCCTACCGGACAGCGCTCCTGTCGGCCGCGCTCCCGATCGCCCTCGTGCAGCTCCTCGCCAGCGAGCTGGCGGGGTTCTCGTTCCTGCCCGTGCTCGGCATCGAGCTCACCGCCTTCGGGCTCTTCGGACTGCCGCTCTCCCGGCTACCCCGTCGCCGCCGCGCAGCGACGACCCGCTCGCTCCACGCGGCGCACCCGTCGCCTTCGTGAGCCAGCGCCGCGGGCGGCGAGGCGGCTCGCGCGGGGGAGCGGGTCGCGCCGGCGCCGCCCGGAGGGGCGGGCCGGCGCCCCCGCCGTGATCAGAAGTCGAACTTGTCGAACGAGTTCAGGTCCTTGCAGGCCTCGACGAGGCGCGCTGCCACGCCCTTCTCGCCGAGGTGGAGCCAGCCGCGCGGGTCGATGTACTTCTTGTTGGGCTTGTCATCGCCCTCGGGGTTGCCGAGCTGCGACTTCAGGTAGGCGCCCTTGTCGTCCATGTACTTCTTGATGGGCTGCGTGAAGGCCCACTGCGTGTCCGTGTCGATGTTCATCTTGATGACGCCGTAGGACACCGCCTCGCGGATCTCCTCGCGCGACGAGCCGGAGCCGCCGTGGAACACGAAGTCGACAGGCTTCGCGCCCGTCTTGCGCTCCTTCTGGATCGCGTCCTGGGAGTTCTTGAGGATGGGCGGCCGGAGCTGCACGTTGCCCGGCTTGTAGACGCCGTGCGTGTTGCCGAACGAGGCGGCGACCGTGAAGTTGCCGATCGGCTTCAGCGCGTCGTAGGCCGCGAGGACCTCGGCCGGCTGGGTGTACAGCTTGGAGTTGTCGATGCCGCTGTTGTCGACGCCGTCCTCCTCGCCGCCCGTGACGCCGAGCTCGATCTCGAGCGTCATCTTGAGGGCCGCCATCTGCCGCAGGTACTTCTGGCAGATCTCGAGGTTCTCGTGGAGCGGCTCCTCGGACAGGTCGAGCATGTGCGAGGAGAACAGGGGCTCTCCGTTCTTCTCGAAGAACTTCTTGCCGTACTCCAGCATGCCGTCGACCCACGGCAGCAGCTTCTTCGCGGCGTGGTCCGTGTGCAGGATGACCGGCACGCCGTAGGCCTCGGCCAGGTTCCGCACGTAGTGCGCGCCCGCGATCGCGCCCGCGACGGCGGCCTTCTCGCCCTTGTTGTCCAGGAACTTGCCGGCGAAGAAGTGGGCGCCGCCGTTCGAGAACTGGATGATGATGGGGCTCTTGGCCTCCCTCGCCGCCTGGAGGGCGGCGGTCGTGCTGTGCGAGCCGATCACGTTCACGGCCGGCAGCGCGCACTCGACGCTCTTCATGTACTCGAACAGTTCCTGAAGAGCGGAACCAGTGATCACGCCGGGCTTGAGCTTCATCTTGGACATGGCAGTTTGAATCCTTGTTCCTTGCTCGGGTTTCCGCCGAGCATGCAACGCGGCAACGGAAAGCGGAAGGGTGGATCGGACCCGAGGGGCAGGCGCGTCCGGTACCATCGCCAAAGCCCCGGGAGCAAGCGGATTCTCCCGTTCGGAAGCAGGCAGATTGAAGCGTCGCGTCACCGCCGATCATGGGCTGCGGGGAGAGGCAGCCCCGAAACGTTCCTGAGATGTCAAGCGCGACCTGCGCGGCGGGGCCCTGATAGCATAAAACCATTGTAGTTTCAACAAGTTACCACCGTTCAAGCGGGCGGCTCACGATTGACGCCGCCGGGGAGGTACGCCATGTCGCACGGACGCCCCATGACCATCGAATGCGCAACGATCGCGAAAAGGGTTCGCTCTCGGGTCGCCTGGCTCGGCCTGGTTGCGTCGCTCCTCCCGCTGACGGCCGGCTGCGGTGACGACGAGCACAGTCCTCCCGCCGGCACCGGGGGCGGTCAGAACGCCGGAGGCGGCGGCCTCGGCGGCGCTGGCGGCCTCGGCGGCGAAGGTGGTTTGGGTGGCCCGGGCGGCGGAGGTGGCTTCGGCGGCGGCGCAGGGGGCCTTGGCGGCGCAGGGGGCCTTGGCGGCGCAGGGGGCCTTGGCGGCGCAGGGGGCCTTGGCGGCGCAGGGGGCCT
This sequence comes from Sorangium cellulosum, assembly GCF_001589285.1. Lineage (GTDB taxonomy): Bacteria > Myxococcota_A > Polyangia > Polyangiales > Polyangiaceae > Sorangium > Sorangium cellulosum_G. The sequence continues at coordinate 31,381 of NZ_JEMA01000455.1, forward strand.
TGGCGGCGGCGGCGGGGAGCCGGGCGCGGAGCAGCGGGTCACGTCTCCGGGCGGCGAGATCGTCGTGACATTCGACGTGCAGGACGGCGTGCCCTCCTATTCGGTCGAGCGCGCGGGCAGGGCCATCCTCGCCGACTCCGCGCTCGGCCTCGACCTCGGCGACCTCGGGCCGCTCGGCCGCGGCGTGCGCGTCGCCGGCGCCGACCGTCGGACCGAGGATTCGACATGGAACCCGGTGTGGGGCGCCGCCTCCGAGATTCGTGAGCATTACAACGAGCTCACGGTCCACCTCGAATCGGACGCCCCGGCGAGGCGCCTCGACGTCGTCTTCCGCGTCTTCGACGACGGGCTGGGCCTCCGCTACGTCATCCCCGAGCAGGGCGGCCTGAGCGAGCTCACGATCACCTCCGAGGACACCGAGTTTCGCTTCGCCTCGGACGGCACCGCCTGGTGGACGCGCGCCGATTTCGAGGGCGACGAGTCGCTGTACAACCGGGGCGCGCTCAGCACGGTCGCCAACGCGAATACGCCCATGACGGTCCAGCTCGCGGAGGACCTCTATGTGGCGCTTCACGAGGCCGATCTCGACGACTACGCCGCCATGACCCTGGAGGCGCTGCCGGGCGTCCCCCACGCGTTCCGGAGCGCGCTCGTGCCGGCGCGGAGCGGCCTGGAGAGCACCGCCGTCAAGGCGCGGGTCGCGCTGCCCTTCGAGACGCCGTGGCGCACGCTGACCATCGGCACCGGCGCCGGGCGCCTCATCGAGTCGCACCTGATCCTCAACCTCAACGATCCGTGCGCCATCTGCGACGGCGATCTGTCGTGGCTGCGGCCGGGCAAGTACATGGGCGTCTGGTGGGAGATCCACAAGGGCCTGTCGACGTGGGAGCCCGGCGAGCACGTCGGCGCCACCACCGAGAACACGCAACGCTACATGGACTTCGCGGGCGAGCACGGCATCCCGTTCGTTCTCGCCGAGGGATGGAACCAGGGCTGGGACGGCGCGTGGACCGACATGGATTACACAGCGTCGAACGACCGCTTCGACCTCGAGGAGGTCGTCGCGTACGGGGCGGAGCGCGGGGTCGGCTTCGTCGCCCACATCGAGACAGGCGCCAACATCGACGGCTTCGAGGCCCAGCTCGACGAGGCGTTCTCGCTCTACGAATCGCTCGGCATCCACGCCATCAAGACGGGGTATGTCGGGAACATCCCGGGCTATCACCATTACAGCCAGCGCATGGTGAACCATTACGCCGAGGTGGCGAGGCGGGCCGCGGAGCACCAGATCATGGTCGACGCGCACGAGCCCATCAAGCCGACGGGCGAGGAGCGCACGTATCCCAACTTCATGAGCCGCGAGGGGGTGCGCGGCATGGAGTACGAGGCCTGGAGCGACGGCAACCCCGCCTCGCACACGCTGACGGTGCCGTTCACCCGGATGCTCGGGGGCCCGGTCGACTACAACCCCGGGATCTTCGAGGTCCTCTGGGCGCCGGAGAAGATCCCCGAGAGCCCGTTTGCCGGGAACCCGCCCGCCCGGGTGCACACGACGCGCGCGCACCAGCTCGCGCTCTACGTCATCCTGCTGAGCGGGCTCCAGATGGTGACCGACATCCCCGAGCACTACGAGGGGCGCCCCGAGTTCGCCTTCCTCTCGCAGGTGCCTGTGACATGGGACGAGACGCGCGTGCTGAACGCCTCGATCGGCGAGCACATGACGATCGCGCGCCGGAGCGGCAGCGCGTGGTACCTCGGGAGCGGCACGGACAGCACCGCCCGCGCGCTCCCGATCCCGCTCGATTTCCTCGGCGAGGGGACGTTCGTCGCCGAGACGTACACCGACGACGCCGAGGCCGACTACGACGCGCGCCCCGAGCTGGTCGCCCGCAGCCGGTTCCTCGTCACGTCCGGCGACACGCTGATCGCGGCCATGGAGGCGAGCGGCGGCCAGGCTGTCCGCATCCGCCCGGCGACGCCGGAGGACACGGCGAGCGTCGAGGGCTACCGGCCGCCGAGCTACGCTGTCGAGAGCGTCACGGTGCCGGCCGAGGTCGTGCAGGGCGACTTCGTCCTTGTGACGGCCGAGGTGACCAACACAGGGAACCTCGTCGGCGGCGAGACGATCGGCATCGCGGTGGAGGGCACCCCTGTCGACGCGCGCCTCGTCCGGATCAACGCCGACGCGACGGTGACGGTGGCCTTCGAGATCCAGATCTCCCAGCTCGGCGAGGTCAGCGTGGCCGTCGGCGACGCGGCGCCGGTGCTCGTGACCGTCGTCCCGCCGGTCGACGCGCCTGCCGACCTTCGCGCCACGGGCACGAGCGCCGACACGATCGAGCTCGCGTGGGAGCCCGTGCCCGAGGCGGTCGCCTACCGCGTGTACCGGCACCTCCCGGGCGGGCTGTACGGCGACACGGCGCACGCGGAGGTGGACGGCGCCCTCACGACGTTCCTGGACACGGGCCTCACCGCCAACCAGACCTATTCCTACATCGTCCGGGCCGTCTACGCGGACGGCACCGAGTCGCCGGCGTCGAACGAGATCGTCCAGGCGGCGACCCCCCGGACGGTGGCCGTGACGTTCCGGGTCTCGGCGCCGCTCGAGACGCCGGCGATGTCCGCGATCTACGTGCCCGGCAGCATCGACGCGCTCGGCCCGTGGAACCCGGGCCTCGTCGCGATGACGCACACGGGCGGCGGGCTCTGGCAGACGACGGTCGACATCCCGGAGGGGACGGAGCTCCAGTACAAGTACGCCCGCGGCACCTGGGAGCGCGTGGAGTGGTGGGGCAGCATCACCGGCACGAACAACCGCGCCGTCTCGATCCCGATCGGCAGCGGCGGGCAGGTCGTCGACAACACCTCCACGGCGTGGGACGACGGCTCGATCCCCGACACGCAGAAGGGGATCCGGTACTGGCGCGATCCGCTGGTGGCCGGCACCGCCCCGGAGGATGGGAGCATCGTGGCCGGGGCGCCCGCGATCGAGATCGGCTTCTCGCGCGACGTCGATCCGCCGGACGCGGGCGGCTACGACGCCGCGGTGCAGGTGGCGCGCGACGGCGAGCCGGTCGCCGGCGCCGTGGCCGAGATCGCGCCGGGCAGCCTGATCTTCACGCCGGCGGAGCCGCTCGCGCCGGGCGCCTACGAGGTGATGGTCTCCCAGGTGAAGAGCGCCCTCGGCCCGGACAGCGTGCCCATGCAGGCGCCGTACACCTTCGGGTTCACGGTGGAATGACCCGCGTCGCGGTGGAACAATCGTCCCGCTTCACAGCAAAATGACCGCCCCATCGCAAGCACGGGCTCGCCCGTGCAGCCCGCCCGGAGATCCGCATGCAGGCCCAATCCGCGTCGCCTGAAGAGCTCCTCGCCACCCTGCAGGAGGCCGCGCAGGGCCTGCTGTTCCCCAGCGAGTCCGATCATCCTCTCCACCCGACCCGGTGGGACGCCGACGCTTCCTCGCCGGCCGCGTTGCTCGCGGCCGAGGGGCTCGCCGCGGACACGGCTGTCGAGGTCACCACGGTGGGCGATTTCTTCGCGCCCGTGCTCGAGCCGCCCGAGGAGGCCGGCGAGGGGGCGCAGGCCGAGGCGGGGCGGTACAGGCGCCTCGTGGACCTGCTGGAGCGCGAGCTGACCGATCTCCGTGTCTACCGCGTGGGGCGCGTCGAGATCGACGTCCACGTCCTCGGCCGGCACCCGTCGGGCGCGTGGATCGGCGTGAAGACGAAGGTCGTCGAGACGTGATCGACGGAGGGCGCGCCGCTCAGCGGCCGCCTGTGGGCCCGTCGTCGGTGCGCGCCTCGAGCGCTCGCTGCACCGCCTCGGGGACGGCCGTCAGGACGTCGTAGCCCGCGCGCCGCTCGATCTCGTCGACCGTCGTCCGGTACTGCCCCCAGCCCTCCTCCAGGATCCCTGTCGCGTTCGGCATCACCGCCGCGATGACCCGGGTCGACGGCCCGATGTCCTCCGGCCCCTGCCCCGGCTCGAGGACAACCGCGATCTTGAAGAAGGCGTCCGGCACGGCGACGCCCTTGCCGATCGTCGTCGAGCGCCCGCGCTCGTCGAAGAGGCCGCCGGCGACCACGAACAGCAAGCGCCGCTCCTTCTGCGCGAGCGCCTGGCACGCCTCCTCGAGCCGGAGCCACGGACCGGCGTTGAGGTCGTGCCGCTGCGGCAGGATGTTGGTGAGGAGGAACGTCGCCTTGTTGTCCTCGGGGGTCCGCGTGCGCTCCTCGGAGCGGACCATGTGGCCGCGATCGAAGCCGGAGCCTGTGTAGTCGTCGTGCTGCACGCGGTACCATCCGTCCGGCAGCGCGCTGTCCGCGAGGAACTTCCCCCGATAGCGGGGCGCGTCGCCGAACGAGGCCGCGTCGAGCCGCCAGCTCACCCAGTTCGCCACGTTCCTCGACCGGTTGTAGGAGAGGGCGTACTGGGGCTTGATCATCAGGTGATCGTCGGACGCCGCTGCCCCGGTCCGCGCGGCCTGGGCTCCCGTGCGCGCCGGCACGCCGAGCTCGAGGTGGACGCTCAGCGCGGGCGGCCGCGCGGTGGGCGCGCCCTTCGGAGGGGCACCGTTCGCCGGCGGGGGGCTGCTGGACGACCGGCCGGGCGAGGGCGACGGCCTGGAGGGGCGATCGTCGCCGTGGTCCAGGCCGAGCTCCTTGAGCCCGCGCTCGAGGCCGCACTTGACCCCCGCAGCGCTGAGCCCGGTCACGGCGAGCGCGATGAGCGCCTGGGCGCCCAAGGACCTGCGTTTTCGCTTCTTCGAGCCCACGTCAGCGCATCCAGCCATCTACCTACGGCAGCGACGGCACGAACGTCCAGCGCGACGTCGATACGGCGCGCCACGCGTGAGGAGCGCGGCGGCACTCACGGGCTGGAGATCTACGCGCGCCGCGCCTGTCCAGGCGGCTCGGCGGGTTCGTTTCCTACACCCTCTCGCGCGCGGTCCGCCACGTCGGCCGGGAGAGGTTCGACTCCGCCTTCGGTCGCCGCCACGTGCTCAACATGGCCGCCGCGGCCGACCTGGGCCGGGGCTGGAAGCTCGGGGCCACGAATACAGCACGACCGTCAAAATCGCACACCGAACCACGGGCCCATGTCCGGGCTGCGACGACGGCTCCTGGCCCTGACGGATCGCAAGGCGCCGTGTAGCGCAGCGGCAATTTGCCACCACCACAGCAATGCAGCGAGCGCGTCTGCCCCGGAATCTGCGCGGGCGGCTCCGGCATACGGCCATCTATCTACGCAAATCATTGCGGCACGACGCAACGATTCGCGGAGCGTCCACGCTGCGCAACGGTCCGCGCGGGTCCGGCCGTTCACACAAACGCCAGGAGCATTCCCGGATGCTGTGATTCGGCCTCGCGCGACGCACGTGCGCTGTCTCGAGCGATGTTTATACTTACTGGTCCAACGTTTGCGAATACGTGAAGCGGTGCTGGGGCGAAGAGGCCACGCGCATCGCACCTCGAGAGCCGTTGCCTCACCTCCAATCACCTACCGCAACCATGAGGGTCAAGTGATGAATCTGTATACTCGCACACTCAGCACGGTTCTCTTCTCGGCGACGCTCGCGGCCACCGCGCTCCCCGCGGGCCAGGCCGAGGCGTCCTCGTCGAAGCACCAGCCCACGAAGGTCGAGCGCCTCGTCTTCCCGGTGACCCTCTCCGACGGCAACACGTACGACGTCGTCGGCTACCTCTACTATCGCGGCACCTACAAGCACCGCCCCCTCCAGGTGCTTGTCCACGGCCTCACCTACACGCACGAGTACTGGGACATCCCGTCGTTCCGCGGGCGCAAATACTCCTATGTCGAGCACATGGCCAAGGAGGGGTATGCCGTCCTGGCGCTCGACGTGCTCGGCGCCGGCGAGAGCAGCCGGCCGGACGGCGACTTCCTCGACCTCGCCGAGACGGCCGAGAGCGTGCATCAGGTCATCACGGAGATGCGCACCCAAGGAGGGGTCTTCAAGACGCCTTTCCGGAAGATCGCCCTCGTCGGGCACTCGAACGGCGCCATCATCAGCACGTACGTTCAGAGCACCTACAATGACGCGGATGTCCTCGTCAACACCGGATTCGCCTTCACGCCGCACCCGATCCCGGTGTCCCCCGAGGCGATCTCCGCGCTGCTGCAGACCCCGTATATCGCGATCCCGACGGAGATCCGCACCGACATCTTCTACGACGCGGCGAACGCGGATCGTGCGGTGATCGACTTCGACAACGCCACGATCGCCGACACGTACACGCGGGGTCAGTTCCTGAGCCTGCTCGCGGTCTCCGGGAACCCCTCGCTGGCCGGGATCGAGGGCGTGACGAGCCCGGTGCTCATCCAGTTCGGGGAGACGGACGAGCTGCAGCCGGCGTCGTATGTGAACTCCGACGCGGCCCTCTACACCAGCGCCGAGAGCGTCACGACCGTGATCGTCCCCCGCTCCGGCCATATCCTGAATGGCCACTTCGGCTCGCCCGCCGGCTGGCAGCAGATCGACTGCTGGATTCACCACAACATGGGCTGGTAGAGCCCCGCGCCGCTCACCCGGCCCGTCCTGCGCCGAGCGGCGCGTCGCCACCTTGGCGGCCGCTGCCCGAGGTCTATGCTGCGCCCATGCGCGAACGGCTCGCCAACACGCTCGGGGAGGTCTTCTGGACCGACCTCCGCGCCCACGCGGCGCGCGATGCGGTCATCCTCGTCGACGCCGATCTCGATCTCCTGGACGTCGGCGAGGCCGTGGCCTCGAACGACGCGGCCGCGGTCCAGGCCTGGATCGCGAGCGGCAAGCTGACCAAGCCCACGGCCGAGGACCTCGCGCGCTGGCCCCTCCAGCTCGAGCTGCGCTTCCTGTCGCTCGTTGTCGCCCCCTTCGTGCTGGTGCGCCGGCCGCCCGCGCCGCCGCTCTCCTGAGGCGCGAGGAGGACTTCGCCCGCGTCCTCGTCGAGGACGAGCTCCGCGAGGTGGCGCGCACGCAGCAGCGCGAGCGCGCCGCTACCGCGTCGTGATATCGTCGCCGGCATGCGCCGGTTCGAGTTCGTGCAGGGAACGAGCGCCAAGTTCTGGATGGCGGACGCGGACGACAGGACGTTCATCGTCGTCTACGGCCGGCTCGGCACCGCCGGCCAGCGCAAGGAGAAGGCGTTCCCCACGGCGGAGGCCGCGTCGCGCGAGCTCGAGAAGAAGATCGCCGAGAAGCTCAGGGAGGGCTACCAGGAGGTG
>NZ_JEMA01000456.1 GCF_001589285.1 Sorangium cellulosum
CGGACGACTGTACGGGCGGCGTCCTCGGCGACGGGGTGACATGCCAGGATCCGAACGCGCTGATCGCGCAGGGCATCCCCCTCTGCGAGGGGCTCGGGCTGGTCTTGCGCGATCTCCAGGTCGACAAGGCGGACTACGAGGTGTGCGACGGGGCGGTGCTNTACGAGGTGTGCGACGGGGCGGTGCTCCAGGCGGCGTACCTCTGCTGCCCGGCGTGGCCTGCATCGCCGGAGTAGCCCGACACGCCGCCGACCGCGCCCGGCTGCCGGCGACGCGACGCTGTCGCCCTCCGGACGACCGACCACGGGGGCCACCCGGGAGCAGACGGGGCGGGAGCTACTGGCCCGGTTGACCCGGGTCGAGCTCCCTGGCGATGCGCTGCACGCTCTGCATCAACGTCTTGATCTGGTCACCGACCACCGGGCCTGCGTCCTCGACGAGCCCCTCGATCTGCTCGAGCACGGGCGGCAAGCCCTCCGCGGTGACCTCGTGAATGCGCTCTCCTCCGAGCTTCGCCTCGATGCGAGCGAGCTCGTCCTTGAGCTCGCCGAGCGCCTGGGACACATGCTCCCGGTGCTGCACGTGCTCGTGTCGCGAGAGCTCATAGGCAATCGCGATGGCGCTCCGAACATCCCGCTGAACTTCCATCCTCTCCATGCCTTCACCCGTTCCGTTGTCGGCGATGGTCAATCTCGATGCTACCTGCCGCGGGCGTCGCGCTGTCCCGCCTCCGGTGCATCCATCCATGGAGGCGGCTCGCCCTGGTCGTCTGCTGATCGCGCCCGCAGGGCCGATCAGGCAGCCGGCTGTCGCTGTCGGCGCTCGGCGTTCCAGCGCCTCGACATGCAACCGTGTTTGCAGCTTCGTCTCAGCAGCGTCTCACGTGGCTTGTGGTTGTCTTGTCGTGATAGCAGCTTCCGTGCCCTGGCCGGCGCAGCGCCTCCACCGGCCGAGCCCGAGGGAGCGCGCCGACCGGCACGCGAGGTCAGCGCGGCCCTGGCGGACGATCCCGCCTCAGCTGTCGCAGATCGCCACGCTCCACGGGCGCGGCAGGCCGGCCGCCGTCAGCCCGCTGCGGGACCCGGAAGCGGGGTTTCCGGGCAGGGGCCCCTTCAGGGCTGCACCAGCTCGACGCCGCTGAACTCGATGGGAAAGGTGATGACTGTCGTCACGCCGCCCTCAGGCCTGGGGAACTGCATCTTCTCGAAGGCGTCGGCCACGCAGCGGTCGACCTGCTGGCTCTTCGTTGTCGACTTCAGGACGTCTGCCCTGTTGACCTTCCCGCTCGGCCCGATGGTCGCCTTCACGGTCACCTTGCCCATGAACTTCGGCGAGGTCTTGACGCCGATCTTGTAGCACTCGTCGAACAGCTCTGCGTGCCTCTCCACGACGTCGCGGACCTGCGCCTCCGACATGCTGCCTCCGAGCGTCCCTGTCGCGACGGCGGCGCCGGGCTTCACGCCCCC
>NZ_JEMA01000457.1 GCF_001589285.1 Sorangium cellulosum
AGACGCGCCCTGCGCCGGCTGGGCGAGCGGGGCGCCGGCCGGCACGGCGAAGCCGGCGAGCGCGACCAGAAGCGCGGTGAATGGCCGCTGCACGCCGGCACTTTCGACCGGACGCAGGGCGCCGGTCAAGCGATGCCGGAGGCAGGGCCGCGGCGGGAGATCGCTGGCGAGGCCCGCTGGAGAGCGCCCTCCGCACGATCGCGCGCGGCCAGCGGGCTCCTCGGGACAATTACTTCCGCCGCGCCCGCCCGATGACGGATCGCCTTGCGGCCGAGGCGACTCGCTGGCAGGGCGGCCGCGTGGCAAGGACCAAGAGATCCGCGGCGCCGTCGCTGCTCGTCGGCGACATCGGTGGCACGAACACCCGGCTCGCCCTCTACGACGCGTCCGGCGACCGGCCGCTCTCCGAGGCCGTCTTCCGCAGCCGCGAGCACGCGAGCTTCGAGGAGATCGCCCTCCCCTTCCTCGTGCGCAGCGACGCCCCCCACCCCGCCGTGGCCGTGCTCGGCGTCGCCGGCCCCATCAAGGACCACGTCGCCGCCGTCACGAACCTGCCGTGGCGCCTCGCCGAGCGCGATCTGTCGCGCCGGCTCAAGATCGGGCGCATCCTGCTCGCGAACGACCTCGTCGTCGGCGCGCGGGGCTGCCTGCACATCCCCCGAGGCTCCATCACGCCGCTCACCGAGCGCCGGCCCCGGGCGAAGGGCAACAACCTCGCCGTCATCGCCGCCGGCACCGGGCTCGGCGAGGCACGGCTCATCTGGGACGGCGCCCGCCACCTCACGCTCCCGACCGAGGGCGGGCACGCCGACTTCGCCGCGCGCTCCGCGGTCGAGGCCGAGCTGTGGCAGTTCCTCGCCGAGCGTCACCCGGATCACGTGAGCTACGAGCGCGTCCTCTCGGGCGACGGGCTCGGCGCCCTCTTCGACTTCTTCGCCTCGCGCGCCGCCCGCGTGCCGCGCGCGATCGAGCGCCGCCTCGCCGAGGGCGACCGCAACGCGGCGATCTCCGAGATCGGCCTCGCCCGCGCGTTCCGGCCCGCCGCCCGCGCGGTCGACCTGTTCGTCGAGATCTACGGCGCCGAGGCCGGCAACCTCGCCCTGCGCGAGCTCGCGCTCGGCGGGGTCTTCGTCCTCGGCAACATCGCGCGGCACCTCGTCACCGCGCGGCGCGAGCTGTTCATGAAGTCCTTCCTGAAGAAGGGCCGCCTCGCGCCGCTCCTCGAGGGCGTGCCCGTCGCGGTGGTCACCGATCCCCTCGTCGGCGTGCGGGGCGCGCTCGCCATCGCGCGGGAGCTCGCCGCCGCGGAGACCCCCCCGGCCCGCCGGGCGCCCCGCAAGCCCTGAGCGCGGACCGCGCGCGCCCCGACGGCGGCGCGAGGCGCCGGCTCAACGCGCGCCCGTGCCCGCGGCCGCATCCGCGCTCCCGTCCGCGTCCCCGGGCGATGGGAGCTCGAAGACGAACCGCGCTCCGCCGCGCGCGCCGGCCTCGACCCAGATCGACCCGCCGTGCAGCGCCACGATCCGCTGCGCGATGTGCAGCCCGAGGCCGGCGCGGCCCGCGCGCCCGCCCTGACGCCGGAAGCGCTCGAACACCGCCGCGCGCTCCTCGGGCGCGACGCCGGGACCCGCGTCCTCCACGGCGCAGCGCACGCAGCCGTCGCCCGCGGCGAGCTCGATGAGGACGTCGGTCCCCGGCGGCGTGTGCCGGATCGCGTTCTCGACGAGGTTCACGAGGACCTGGTAGACCCGCCGCCCGTCGCCGCGCACGAGCGCGGCGCCCGCGGCCGCGCTGCGGATCTGCACGCCCGCCTCGGCGGCGATCGGGGCGATCGTGTCGACCACCTCGGCGACAACATCCTCCATGGACAGGCGCCGCGCCGCGATCCGCAGCTCCCCCGCGTCGGCGAGCGCCGCGTCGAGGATGCCCGAGATGAGCGCCGTCATCCTGTCGACGTTGCGGAGGAGCCGCCCCGCGATCGTCGCGCGCTGCGCCGGCGTCGGATCGCTCTGCGCCTGCTGGAGGAGCGCCGCCTGGAGCCGGATGGCGTTCAGCGACGACTTGAGATCGTGCGACACGATCGACATGAAATCCTCGCGCTGCCGCCCGAGCTCCTCGAGCCCGGCGCGCGCCGCCTCGAGCTCGGCGCCCTTCGTCGCGAGCTCGCGGGTGAGGTTCGCGAGCTCGCTCGTCAGCGCGATCGCGGTCGCCTCCCTCCGGCGCGCCTCGTCCCACAGGAAGGCCCGCCCGAGGAGGACGCGCGACCCGTCCGCCGCGGGGACCACGAGGAACGTCACCGCCTCCTGGCCCCCGTGCTCGCGGCACACCTGGAGCTCCCACGTGGCGGGCGCCTCGTGGGCCAGGGCAGCCGCGAGCTTCTCCCGGCTGCTCTCGTGGAACAGCGACGCGGCGTCCCCGCCCGGCGCCGCGGCGCCGCCGAGCAGCCGGCCCGCCGCCGCGCTGGCGTGGGTGATCTCGCCGCGCTGCACCACGAGCAGCAGATCGTCCTGGCTCGCGAGGAGGGCGCCGAGCAGCGCCGCCGCGTCGGGCTGCGTCACCGCCATGCCCGCGCGACCTTCACGGCCAGCGAGGCCGACGTCGCGACCGCGTCGGCCCCGAGCAGCTCCGCGGCGTCGGGCTGCGCCGCGACGGCGCGGCCACCGACGAGGATCTTCGCGCCGGGCGCGTCCTCGCGCACGCGCTGGATCAGCGCGCGCGCCTCGGGCACGTGCCTCCCGAGGGTGATCGACACGGCGACGAGCTTCACCGCGCCCCGACCGGCGTCCTCCAGCCCGCGCGCGAGCGAGATCCCCCCGCTCGTGAACGTCGTCTGCCAGCCGTCGAGGGCGAGGAGATCGGCGACCATGCGCGCGCCGAACGTGTGGAGCTCGAGCTCGGCGCAGCCGACCACCGCCCGCGGGCCTCCCGCCGGCCACGGGATCAGCGGGTACAGGGACGCGACGGCGGCCTGCGCGACGGCCGTGGCGAGGTGCTCGTCCGCCACCGTGATCCGGTTCTGGTACCAGCGGCGGCCGACCTCATCCAGCGCGGGCGCGACGATGCGCTCGTAGATGTGATCGAGCCCCGTCCCGAGCGCGGCGTGGAGCGCGCGCCGCGCGGCGACGTGGTTGCCCGTCAGGATCGCGGCCGTGAACAGGCGCGCCTCGGCGCCGTCACCGTCGACCACCTCCGGGAGCGTCTCGTCGGATCTCACCCGCCCTACCTGCGCAGAACGTACAGCAGAATACGGCTTGTAGAGGTGTTCAGCTTTGACCTCGCCCGCGGCCATCAGCGCCCGCGCTTTCTCGGGCAACGGACGACGACGTCAAGCGTCCCGCCGCGTGAATCCGCCGCGCCGGCTGGCCAGCCCACAGGGCTCGATCGATGGGCGCAGCGCGCGACGCGCAGCGCGGGCGCGCCCGGCGAGATCCCGGGCGCGCTCCCCCGGAGCGGCCGCGCGGCCTTACCCGGCCTGCGCCGCCGCCGCGTCGAGCAGCCAGACGAGCTGCCCGGCGCCGCCGCGCACGACGCGCGCCGGCACCTCGTCGGCCGGACCCGGCCGCCTCGCCTGCTCCAGGACCCCGCGCTTCCCCGCCCCGCAGGCGAGGAGCAGCTTGGTGCGCGCCTCCCGGATCACCGGGGCCGTCAGCGTGAGCCGCGCCTCCAGCCCCTTGTCCGGCTGCGGCGGGATCGCGGCGACCAGGCGGTCCTCGATGCCCACCGACCCCGTCCCCGGGAAGAGCGACGCCGTGTGCGCGTCGTCGCCGATGCCCAGCGTCATGACGTCGAACGCCACCGCCGACGCGACGCCGAAGCGGGCGCGCAGGAGCTGCTCGTAGCGCCCCGCGGCCTCGGCGAGATCGGGCGACTCCCCCTCCATGCGGAAGAACCGGTCCTCCGGGATGCGGGCCGCCGCGAGATCTCGGCGCGCGGCGCCGTAGTTCGACCGGGGGTGGTCGGGCGCGACCGCGCGCTCGTCCACCCAGAACCACTCGGTCCGCTCCCACGGCAGCGAGAGCGCCGCGAGCCGCTGGTACGACCCCGACGGCGTGCTCCCGCCCGAGAGCGCGATCCGCGCGACGCCGCGCGCCTCGATCGCCGCCGCGATCGCGCGCGCCATGAGCTCCGCCCCGAGGCGCGCGAGCTCCGCCGTGTCCCGCGCGACGCACGTCTCCTCTGCACCGTTCATCTCGATCCTCCTCTCGATTCTCCTCAGAGGGCGCTCCAGTCCGCGGCGGCGAGCACCGCGTCGCGCAGCAGCCGGTCGCCCTCCAGCGAGTCGATCGTCTTGGTCAGCACCCACGTCTCGTCGCGGTAGCCGAGCGGGTGGATGTGCTCGGCGGACCGCGCTCCCTCCATCGTCCACCGCACCGTGGCGGGCGCCTTGTCGAGCCGCACGCACCCGAGCGAGAGCGGCTCGCCGCGCAGCGACGTCGCGATGCGCACGCCGTCGAGCCGCCGCCACGAGAGCTCCTCGGCCGGCGGCCCGTCGACCAGCGCGATCTCGATCGGCGCGCCGTCCGCGCCCCGCGCGCGGCCGGCCACGCCGGCGCCGCCCTGCGCCGGCCCCCGCGACTCGAACTTCCAGCCGAGCCGCGAGCCCATCCAGCCGAGGAACAGCGCCGCCGGGTCCGGCTTCTGCCCCGCGCTGCGCGTGATCTCGACCCGCCGGATCGCGCGGCACGCCTCCGGCATGTCGTCGAAGAACCGGGCCACGAGCTCGCGGAACGAGAACGTCCGCACGAAGGCGCGGTCCGCGAGCGGCGCCCTCGTCCCGCGCGCGACCTCCGCGATGCGCTCTAGGCACGTCTCGGCCGAGTCGAACACCAGCCGATCGCAGATCGGCGCGAGCGCGTCGCCGAGCACGTTCGGCGCCCCCGGCGCGAGCTCGACGATCACGGCCACGTCGGAGATCGTCAGCGCGCTGACGACCGAGGCGACGCGCTCGGCGGCGGCCACGCCGAAGGTGAGCTCCACGCGATCGTAGCAGATCGGCACCTCGCCGGCGCGGCGGCACGTGGCCGACCAGTCGGCCTGGACGCTCGACGGGTCGAGCCGGTCGTCGAGCGTGATGAGCAGCGTGCGGCCCGCGTGCGTCTCGGCGAGCTCCTCGGCCTGCTCGCGCAGGCGCTCGACCTCGGCGCGGCTGCCCACCGCGACGAAGTTCATCGTCGACGCGCGCGTCTTCGGGGCCGGCTCCGCCCGCGACTCGTCGGGCGCCGACCAGAACTCGGCGAGCTCCGACTCGACGCGCTTGATCACCTCGGCGATGCGCCCCGCGCTCATGGCCGCCTCCAGGCGCGCTCCGAGGCCTTGCGCTCGCCGCACGCGCCGGTCGGCGGCTCGACGAGCGCGTCGGCCTCCGCGGGGCCCCAGGTGCCCGCGGCGTAGCGCGCGATCGGCGCGCGCTGCGTCCCCCACCCCTCGAAGATCGGGTCAACGAAGCCCCACTGCGCCTCGACCTCGTCGGCGCGCGTGAACAGCGTCGCGTCGCCGCGCAGCGCGTCGAGCAGGAGCCGCTCGTACGCCTCGGGCGTGCTGGAGCCGAACGCAGCGCCGTACCGGAAGTCCATCGTCACGCCGCGGATGGCGATGCCGCTGCCCGGGATCTTCGCCGCGAACCGGAGCGAGATGCCCTCGTCGGGCTGGAGGCGCATCACGAGCGCGTTCGGCTCGTCGGTCGCGCCGGGGGCGCCCTTGAACAGGCCGTGCGGCAGCGGCTTGAAGTGCAGCACCACCTCGGCCACCCGCTTCGCCAGCCGCTTGCCGGCGCGCAGGTAGAACGGCACGCCGCCCCAGCGCCAGCTGTCCAGGTGGAGCTTCATCGCGACGTACGTCTCCGTCGACGAGTCCTTCGCGACGTCGGGCTCTTCGGTGTAGCCGGGCACCTTCTCGCCGCGCACGATGCCGGACGCGTACTGCCCGCGCACCGTCGACGAGAGCACGTCCCGGCCCACGATCGGCCGGAGCGTCCGGAGCACCTTCACCTTCTCGTCGCGCACCGCGTCCGCGTCCCACGAGGACGGCGGCTCCATCGCGACCAGCGTGAGGAGCTGGAGCGCGTGGTTCTGCACGATGTCGCGGGTGATGCCGACCTTCTCGTAGAACTTGCCGCGGCCCTCGACGCCGATGTCCTCGGCCACGGTGATCTGCACGTGGTCGACGTGCTGGCGGGACCAGAGCGGCTCGAAGATCGTGTTGCCGAAGCGGAGGACGAGGAGGTTCTGGACCGTCTCCTTCCCGAGGTAGTGATCGATCCGGTAGATCTGCGACTCGGCGAGGTGGGCGAGCAGGTCGCGGTTGAGGGCGCGGGCGCTCGCGAGGTCCTCGCCGAACGGCTTCTCGACGACCACGTGCTGGAACGGCGCGCCCTTCTCGTGGGACGGCGGCGCGACGAGGTTCGCCGCGCGCAGGCCGCGCACGATGGGCGCGAACTGGTCGGGCCCGACGGCCAGGTAGAAGACCCGGTTCTTGCGGGTGCCGCGCTCGGCGTCGAGCCGCTCGAGCTCCGCGGCGAGGCGCGTGTACGTCTCGGCCTCGTCGAACGACCCCTGCACGTAGCTGATGCCCTTCTCGAGCTCGCTCCAGGAGGCCTCCTCGAGCGGGCGCCGCGAGTGCTTCGCGACGGCCTCGCGCATCTCCTCGGCGAAATCCGGCTTCGGACGCCGCGCGACGCCGACAACGGCGAAGCCGCCGGTCAGCAGCCGGCTGAGCGCGAGGTTGTAGACCGCGGGCAGCAGCTTGCGCCGGGTCAGGTCGCCCGAGGCGCCAAAGATCACGAGCGCTGCAGGCGAGGCGGTGCGCTCCTCGGGCATTCCTTCGCGAAGCGGGTTTTTCTCGGCTTGGGTCATTGGATGGGCTCCGGTCGGTGACGACGTCAGGCGTGATGCTCGCGCGCCTCCGCGGCGTAGGGTAGCCCGGATCGCGTGGGCGGCAGGCGGCGCGACGGGCGGTCCCACGGCGGGGCGCGGGCGTGCGGCCCGAGCGCGCGACGAGCGTGCCCGGCGCCTCGCGGCGCCCTTCCATCCGATCGCGACCGGTACTAGGGTCCCCGCGCGATGGCCGCGCCGGTGCTCCCGCGAATCCGCGTACCCCACCCTCACGTGCGGTGCGACAGCCAGGTGCTCGCCGGCAGCCCGCACGTGCTCGGCTCACGCGTCCCGGTGCGCCGGCTCTGGGCGTGGCACCGCGGCGGCGCGTCGGTCGAGACGCTGCTCAAGCGCTATCCGAACCTCGGACCGGCGCGCGTGCTGGACGCGCTCGCGTTCGCCTACGACAACCAGGACCTCATCGAGGCCGACATCGCGCGCGAGCAGGCGCTCTTCGAGAAGCAGGGCGGGCCCTCGGTCGGCGCGCGGCCGCTCGCGCAGCTCAACCTCCCCTTCGACGAAGACGACGAGTGAGCGACGGGTGAGCGGGTGTGAGGGCGCGTCCCCGCACGCCGTCCAGCCCTCGTCAAGCTCAGCTTGTTTCTTTACAGCGATCGTGACTTGGGGCATTAGGGCGCTCCATCGCTGGGGCCCGGAGTGCGGGGCTGCTTGGCAGTGGGAGCGACCGCCGCGCGGGATCGCGGCGGTCCCAGCTTTCAAGGTCGCGGTCACCGGTGTAGGGTCCGCGCCCCATGGGGTACCCATCGAGGTGCCGGAGGGTTTCTGAGATGAGCGTCAATCGATGGAAGTTGTTCGCGATGCCCGTAGCCCTGGTCGGGCTGGCTTCGCCTCTCCTCATGAACTGCGGCGGCAAGGGGATCCCGGGCGCGGACAGCCTCCCGGGGCCGGCCGGTGACCTGGCGTCCGCCGCGGGCGGCTGCGAGGAGCTGAAGAACGGCGGCATTGCCAACCTCAAGTTCGACGGCGGCGCCGATGTCGACGCCAAGCTCAAGGGCTTCCTCGAGGCCGCGGCCTCGCTCGACAAGCTCACGGCGGACATGGAGGCGGATCTCATCGCCTCGTGCGGCAAGCTCGGCAAGGATCTCGGCATGAGCGACGCCGACCTCAAGGCCGACGCGGGCGGCGGCAAGGGCGCCGAGAAGGTCTGCAACGCGGTCTCCGCCAAGGTGAGCGCCGCCGTCAAGGCGAACGCCGACGCGAAGATCACGGTCCAGATCGAGCCCCCCAAGTGCTACGCCGACATCAACGCGATGCAGGCGTGCCTCGGCGACTGCGGCTCGCCGGTGCAGCCCGGCAAGCTCGAGGCGTCCTGTGAGGGCGGCGAGATCAGCGGCAAGTGCGACGCCGAGTGCAAGGGCAAGTGCACTGTCGACGCGGGCGCGGCGTGCTCCGGCACCTGCAACGCGAGCTGCTCGGGCAAGTGCGACGTCGGCTTCAAGGGCACCTGCGGCGGCAAGTGCGACGGCAAGTGCGACGGCAAGGACTCGAAGGGCGCGGCGTGCGCCGGCACCTGCGAGGGCAAGTGCGACGCGAAGGCCGAGGGGTCGTGCTCGGGCACCTGTGAAGGCTCCTGCTCCGGCTCCTGCGAGATCAAGGCGGCGGCGAAGTGCTCGGGCTCCTGCTCGGGCGGCTGCAGCGCCGAGATCAAGGAGCCGAAGTGCTCGGGCGAGTTCAAGCCCCCGAGCGTCGACCCGAGCTGCCAGATGAGCTGCACGGCGAAGACCGCCGGCTCGGCGAAGTGCGACCCGCCGAACGTCCGCATCGTGGCGAACGGCAAGGTGAACGCCGACGCGCAGAAGCTCGTCGCGGCGCTCCGCACGTCGCTCCCGGCGATCGCGAAGGTGCAGCTCGGCACCGGCAAGAAGCTCGCGGCGGCCGTGTCCGGCGTGGGCAAGGCCGGCGCCGACCTCAAGGACGCGGCGCTCCAGGCCGGCGGCAAGGCGGTCGCCTGCGTCGCGGCCGCGGTGGACGCGTCGGCGAGCGCGACCGCCTCGATCGACGTGAACATCAAGGCGAGCGCGAGCGTCAGCGGCTCCGCGAGCGGCTCGGCCAGCGGCGGGACCTGATCCCCGGACCGGCCTGAGACCGGACGCGGCGGCGGTCCCCTCCCGGAGGGGGCTGCCGCCGTTGTCTTTTGGGGCGTTCATCTCCCGGAAACGGCTATCGCCGCCAGCTCCCGGAGCGGCCACGCCGGGCAAAACGCCGTTCTGGATGCGAGCTCACCTTTTATCCACGACATGGACGTACGGACGTCCGGACAAGCACCGGGCCCGCCAGCGCCTGTGTAACAACCATGTTTCCTGTCCAGCGAAGCGAGTCGCGGCGAGGTTCGTTGATGCGCGCTACGCCTCCCGGAGGTCGGCGTCGATGACGCGCGTCGGGAGGGGCCATTGCGCCCGGCACGGCGCCGCGTCCGGAGTATCATGATGCCTCTGCAGGCGATGACGGAGACCTCGGAAGGGCAGGAGCGATGGTCGGCGGTCCATTGATCGAGCGCGGCGCCAGGATCGGCGAGTACACGATCGACGAGCCGCTCGGCGAGGGCGGCTTCGGCGCCGTGTTCCGCGGCCACGACGAGGCCGGAAGCGACGCCGCCATCAAGATCTTCAAGGACGTGAGCGCCCAGAACGTCGGGCAGCTCTTCGCCCAGCAGAACGAGATCGAGGCGCTGCTCCGGCTGCGCCACCCGTCGCTCGTCAAGCTCAGCTCGTACGGCGTCCTCGACGGCGTCGGCCTCTACCTCGCGATGGAGCTCGTCCAGGGCGAGACGCTCGACCGGTACCTCGCGCGGATGGGCTCGCTCGATACGATCGAGGCCCTGCGCATCGCGCGCCGCGTCGCCGAGGCGCTCGCCCATTGCCACGCGCTCAACGTCCTGCACCTCGACCTCAAGCCGAGCAACATCGTCCTCACCGATCCGTACGAGCCCCGGCTCAAGATCCTCGATTTCGGCCTGGCCACGCTCACGGTGAGCTTCCAGCCCGAGCACACGCGCGTCAACGCGGGGACCATCGCCTACCTGGCGCCCGAGTGCCTGAAGCGGGGCGCGCTCGGCCGCCCGAGCCCCCGGATGGACCTCTATGCGGTCGGCGTCATGCTCTACGAGCTGCTCGCCGGCCGGCTCCCGTTCTCGGGCGGCACGGTCAACGCCATCATCAACCAGAAGATCTACGGCGCGCTCGTGCCGCTCTCCCAGGTGGCGCCGGAGACGCCGGCGCCGGTCGTCGCGCTCGTGGAAGAGCTCATGGAGCGCGACCCCGCGCGGCGCTTCTCGAGCGCGGCCCGGCTCTGCGCGCGGCTCAAGGAGCTCTACTACGTCACGCTCCACGGCGCCTCGCCCGCGCAGCCGGCCCAGCCGTCCGACGACGGCCCGCTCGAGCGCGAGGCGTCCTCGCCCGAGGCGCTCGACGACGCGCCGTTCATCGGCCGCGAGCAGGAGCTCGGGCGGCTCGTGGAGCTCCTCCAGTGCGTGGTGCGCGGCGAGCCGCGGCCGGCCGTGGTGGTCGGCGACGCGGGCGTCGGCAAGAGCCGCCTCGTCGCCGAGCTGCTGCGGAGCGCGGAGCAGGCGGGCGCGGCGATCGTCGCTTACGGCCGGTGCCGGGAGCTCTCCGGGCTCGTCCCCTACTCCGCGCTCCGCGAGGCGCTGACGCAGATCGCGCTCTGGCTGGAGCGGCACAGCGACACCCGCGCGGCGCGCATCCGCCGGCTTGTCAGCCTCGTTGTCGCCGAGGACGCGGCCCTGCTCCAGGGGCTCGTCCCGGAGCTCATCCGCGCGGTCGGGCTCGCCGATCAAGGCGGCGCCATCGGCCCGGGCGGCACGCGCTGGATCGCCGATCTGATCCTGCGGCTGCTCGGCGCGATCTCCGAGGAGATCCCCGTCATCTTCGCGATCGAAGACGTGCACTGGGCCGACGAGGCGACGCAGGAGGTGCTCCTGCGGCTGTCGGATCAGCTCGGCGAGATGCCGGTCCTGCTGCTCGCGACCGCCCGGCCGCCGTTCCTCGGAGGGCGCAGCTCGCTGCCGCCGCCGGGCTCGTCCGCGCCGCGCGGCGCGTCGGCATCGCAAGGTCCGCCCGGCTCGTCCGGGCAGCGCGTCGCGTCGGCGTCGCCAGGGCCGCCCGGCTCGTCGCCGATGACGCCGCGAGCGGCGGGGTGGCTCGCGTGGAGGGGCGTCGAGCGGCTCGACCTCGGCCCGCTCCCACCCGAGGCGAACCGGGCGCTGCTCTCGGCGCTGGGCCGCGGCGCGGGGGACGAGCTCGTGCAGGAGCTCGTGCGCCGCGTCCCGCTGCTCGCGGCCGGCAACCCGCTCTTCAACATCCAGGTCGTCCGCAACATGGAGACCGAGGGCTTCCTGCAGCGCGGCCGGAGCGGCGCGCTCGAGCTCTCCCGGGCCGACGCGCACTACCGCGCGCCCGCGTCGGTGTCGGACGTGCTCGCGCGCAGCATCGAGGCGCTCGATCCCACGACGGTCCGGGTCCTCGGCGTCGCCGCGATGATCGGCCGGCAGTTCCAGCGCGACGACCTTGTCGAGCTCGGCCTGTTCGACGCGGCGGAGGTCGACGGCGCCCTGCGCGACGCCGCCGCGCACCACGTCTGCCTGAGCGAGGACGGGCGCCTCACGTCGTTCTCCCACGACGCGGCGCGCGAGCAGCTCGCCGCCCGGATGCCGCCCGAGGATCGCGGCGAGGTCCACCGGCGCATCGCGCGGCGCATCGAGCTGCGCGGCGGCGATCCGGGGACGCTCGCGCACCACATCGAGCGCGCCGGTGATCTGGATCGCGCCGCGTCGACGTACCTGCTCGCGGCGAGCGAGGCCGACCGCCTCCAGGACCCGCACGGCGCGAGCCGGCGGCTCAAGCAGGCGCTCGCGCTGCTCGAGCGGCTGCCGCTCGATCCGGCGCGCGTCGAGCTCAGGGCCCGGTGCGCGCACGAGCTCGCGCGCGTGGCGTGCCTGCTCGGCAGCACGGCGGAGCCGCTCGATCTGCTGCGCCGCACGCAGGGCGCGCTGCCCGAGACGCCGCTCGTCACGGCGGCGCTCTCCAGCGCGCTGTCGCGCGTGCACTACGTGCGGGGCGAGTTCGCGGACGCGGTGGCGCACAGCCGCAAGGCGCTCCAGGCGATCGGCGCGAGCCCCGAGCTGCGCCCGTACCAGTGCCTGCCCGCGAACATCCTCGGGCGCGCGCTGTGCGCGGCCGGCAAGGTCGGCCCGGCGACCGAGCCGCTCCGCCGCGGCTGCGAGCTCGCCGAGGCGGCGGGCGAGTACGTCGAGCTCTGCCACTCGCGCGGCATCCTCTGCGTGGCGCTGAGCCAGTCGGGCCACTACGCCGAGGCCGAGCAGAGCGCCGCGGACGCCGCGCGCCTGGCCGAGCGCCTGCGCGACCCGGTGCGGCTGCTCGGCACGTGGTTCTACTACGCGGTGCTCGCCGAGGGCCGGTTCGACTGGGATCTCGGCGTCCGGTCGACCGCGCAGCTCCTCTCGTACGCCGAGGAGCACGGCCTGAGTGGGCTTTACCTGTACGTCGGCACGATGTACGCGGGCCGGCACCAGTTCCACGTGGGCCACCTCGCGCGGGCGCGGGTGCTGATCGCGAACGCGTGCAACCTCAGCGGCGTGCTGGGCATCGGCATGGGGCGCGGCTGGGCCGAGGGGTACCTGGGCGACGTGCTCTTCGTGCAGGGCCACCTCCCCGAGGCGCTCGCCGCTTACGAGCGGGCGCTCGAGATCGGGTCGGCCGGGACGGGCGACGCGTACGCGGTGAGCCTCGGCCGGGTCGGCCGGATGCACGTGCTGGCGCTCCAGGGCCACGACGCCGGCGAGCTCAGGGCGTACAGCCTGGAGACGCTCGAGTTCATCCGCGCCTCGGGCAACCGGACGCAGCTCGTCATGGCGCTCGAGCGCTGCGCCGAGGCGCTCGACCTGCTCGGCGACGAGGAGGGGGCGCGCGACGTCCGGTCCGAGCGCGCGGTGCTCGTCGAGGAGCTCGGCCTGCGGGACCCGACGTTCTGGCCGCGGCCCCCGGTCGAGGCGGCGTTCGCCGGCTCGCCGCGGGAGTACTGGACGGGGCTGCCCCGCGAGCTCCGATCGGCGGCGCCGAGCAGCCTGGGCACGACGCAGATCGTCGCCGCGACCATGGCGGGGCTCGCGGAGGCGGCGACGCTCGCGATCCCGGAGGAGGAGATCGGCGCGCCGACGATCGTGGCGATCCCGCGCTTGCGCCACGTGACGCTGCTGGAGACGCTCGCCTCCGTCGAGGGCTTCGTCCCGCGCTTCGACGGGCCGGAGGCGCCGCCGGTCGCGAAGTGACGGCGGCGGGAGGCGCGGCGCGGCCGGCGCTCAGCCGTCGCCGGTGGGGCGCACCTTGCGCCGGTCGGTTGCCCTGGGGCGGGCGAGCGCCTCGCGCACGCGGGCGTGGTCGAGCGGGTCGCGCCCGTCGAGGGCGAGCTCGATGTGGTCCATGCGGTCGCTCCCCCAGAAGAGCTCGTCGTCCACGAAGGTCGTCGGCACCCCGAACACGCCCCGACCGACGGCGCGCTCGGTGCCCTGCCGGAGCGCCTCCTTGGCGGCCGGCGCCGACGCGCGCTCGATGAGCGCGACGCTGTCGAGCCCCTCGCGATCGAGCGCGCCCGCGAGCTCGTCGGGCGAGCCGAGGTCGATGCCCTTGCCCCAGCCGGCCCGGAAGATGGCCTCGACGACCCTGCGCTGCTCGGCGCCGGCGACCTCGCGCAGCGACAGCCGCAGGGCGAGCAGCGGGTTGAAGGGGTGGTATTTCGGACAGGAGAGCTCGATGCCGTGGAGCCGGGCGTGGCGGAAGGCGTCCTTGTAGGCCCACTCGCGCTTCGGCGGGATCTCGGCGGGCCCGAGCTGGCCCCAGTGCTCGAGCAGGCCGGCGAAGAGCACCGGGTGGATGTCGAGCGCGACGCCGCGGCGATCGCAGATCTCCTGGATACGCAGCCAGGCGAAGTAGGCGTAGCCCGAGATGTAATCGAAGTAGAAGTCGACGCGGCCGGCCATCCCGGGCCTCCGAGGGTGCTCGTGGACTGCGCGCTGCGCCGGAGGCCCCGGAGGAGCTCTGGCGCGGCGCCCGGGATCGTACCATGGTGATCGGTGCGACCCCTCGTCCAGCGCGACGCGCGCGATGCACGTGACGCGTGCGGCGCGAGCGCTGCCGCGACGCCGGCTGGCCCTGTCGAGGTCGTGCGCACGGCGCTCGCCCATGTCTGGGCGATGCTGTTCCTGGTCGTGCTGCTCCCGATCGGGCTGCTCTGCTTCCCCTTCGATCCCCGGCAGCGGATGCACGATCGGCTCTCGGTGGTGTGGGCGCGCGGGGCGCTCTGGCTGGTCGGCGTGCGGGTCGTGGCCGAGGGCGTGCTGCACGTGCGGCCGGGCGAGCGCTACGTGATCGCGGCGAACCACCAGAGCACCCTCGACATCCTCGCGCTCCTGGTGGTGCTGCAGGGGCGCACGCCGATGCGTTTCCTGGCGAAGCGCGCGCTGTTCCGCGTGCCGGTGCTCGGCTGGGGCATGCGCCTGTACGGCCACACGCCGGTCGACCGGCGGCGCGCCCGCGGCGCGCTCACGGATCTCGGCGAGGCGCGGCGCAACGTGATGCAGCGGTGGTCGACGGTGTTCTTCCCCGAGGGCACACGGAGCGCGACGGGCCGGCTGCTGCCGTTCCGGCTGGGCGCCTTCCGCACCGCCTCGGCCGCAGGCGCGCGCGTCCTGCCGGTGACCCTCGACGGCGCCGGCGCGCTCCAGCCGAAGGGTCGGTATGCCGCCGCGCCCGGGGTGATCCGGGTCGTGGTGCACCCACCCATCGATCCGCCGGGTGGGTCGCCGGAGGAGCTCCGCGCCTCGATGGAGGCGTGCAGGGCCGCCGTGGCGTCAGCGCTGCCCCAACCCGACCCAGGTTGAGGTGTGCCCCACAGGAACCAACCCGACCCAGGTTGCCCAGCCCAGCCTGACCCAGGTTGCCCCCCACCCAATCCGACCCAGGTTGAGCTGTGCCCAGGTTGCCCCCTCACCCAATCCGACCCAGGTTGAGCTGTGCCCAGGTTGCCCCCTCAACCCGACCTAGGTTGAGCTGTGCCCAACCCGACCCAGGTTGAGGAGCCGAGCCAGGTGCAGCCAGCAGAACAGCGGCCTGCCCCAGTGACCCGATTCACGTCTGGCCAACAACAGCAGCCCAGACCGGCGGACACCTGGCGGGATCGAGGAACCCCCTGGCGGCCGCCACCCCCGGAGCGCTCCAAATCCTCGGAATGATTCACCACAACTCCCGGCACGCCTCTTGTTGATGTGCAGCGGCCATGAGCCAGCCCCGCGATATCGCTCCCGGCGCGACCTACCTGATCACGCGTCGCGCCCTCCGCAGGCACCTTCTCTTCCGCCCCGACGCCGCCATCACCCAGCTCATTGTCTACGCGCTCGCGGTCTCGGCTCGCCGGTACAACATCGAGGTCCATGCGCTCTGCGCGATGTCATCGCATCTGCACCTCGTCGTGACCGATCCGAACGGTGTCCTGCCGCGCTTCCTGCAATTTTTCCACCGCATCGTCGCGCTCGGCACGAAGGTGCTCCGCACGTGGGAAGGGCCGGTATGGGACCACGATGCCACGAGCGTGGTGCGGCTGCTGACGCGCGCGGCGGTGGTCGAGAAGATCGCCTACGTCCTCGCAAATCCTGTGGCCGCTGGCCTGGTCCGGCATGCGCATGAGTGGCCGGGCGCCAAGGTAGATGTGGGCGAGATCGGCCGCGGCGAGCTGCGCGCGACCCGTCCCTCGGCGTATTTCGACCCGGAAAACCCACGGTGGCCGGAACAAGCAACGCTCCCGCTCGCGCTGCCACCCGCCATCGAGCAGGACAGCGCGGACGGCTTTCGCGGTGCAGTCGCCGCCGAGCTCGCGCGACACGAAGCGCAGGCACATGCCGAGGTAGCTCGGCAAGGGTTGCGCTTTCTGGGCACCGAAGAAGCCAGCAAGGTGTCCCCTTACGAGCGGGCCACGAGCTTCGAGGCGCTGCGCGACCGCAATCCGACGTTCGCGGTCGGTCGTGGGCAGGGCGGCGCATGGCGAATCGCAGCTACCGCTGTGCGGACGTTTCGCGCCTCGTATCGGGCCGCGCTCGAACGATGGCGTGCAGGTGTACGCAGCGCCGTATTCCCGGCAGGGACATGGTGGATGCGCATATTTCACGGCGCGAGCGTGACCGACGCTGTGCTCACAACGATGTAATCACTGCGTGGGTTCGTTACAGCGAGTCGTGACAATAACTCAACCCGGGCCAAGTTGACAACAGCGGGTGTATTGAACGGGCTCGTTCATACCGGCAGACGAACCCGGTTCATGGGTGCAACCCGTATTAGGTAGACCATTGGATCTCATCGCGGGTCGGGTCGAACCCGCGCACGCGCAACAGGCTCAACCCGGGTCGGGTCACGCGCGGCTCACGGCAGCTCGGCGCCGCAACCTGGGTCGGCTCGCGCCGCAACCTGGGTCGGCTCGCGCCGCAACCTGGGTCGGCTCGCGCCGCAACCTGGGTCGGCTCGCCCCGGGTCGGCTCGCCGCCCGCATCGGGCCAAACCCCAATCTGGGTAGGGCCGCGCATATCCCAGCATCGCCCCCGTCCGGCATGTATCATGAATACGGCACGAGACATTTCATGACCGAACCCCGTCCCAAACCTCAGCTCGTCGTGGTTGGCTGCTCGGCAGGCGGCATCGAGGCCCTCTGCACGCTGGTCGCGACCCTGCGCGCCCCCTTCCCGGCGCCCCTCGTGATCGCCCAGCACCTCGACCCGAGGCGACCGAGTCACCTCGGCGAGGTCCTGGGCCGCCGAAGCGAGCTGCCTGTCCGCACCGTCACCGCGGTCGCCCCCCTCGAGGACGGTGTCGTCTATGTCGTGCCCGCGGGCCGCGACGTGGAGATCACCGACCATGAGCTCCGGCTCCTTCCGGAGAACAGCGCGCGGCCCAAGCCGTCCGTCGACACGCTCTTCCGCACCGCGGCGGAGGTCTTCGGTGAGAACCTCATCGCCGTCGTCCTGACCGGCAACGGCTCCGACGGCACCGCCGGCGCCCGCCACGTCAAGAAGTGCGGCGGTACGGTCATCATCGAGAACCCCGACACCGCGAAGTTCCGGGGCATGCCCGAGTCGCTGGCCCCAACCACGGTCGACATCGTGGCCGATCTCGCCCGCATCGGGAGCATCCTTAACGACCTCCTGTCAGGCTCGTACGTCGAGCCCGCCCCGGACGACAACCGCCTCCAGCCGCTCCTCGATCTCGTGCGCGAGCGGAGCGGGATCGACTTCAAGAAATACAAGCAGGCCACCATCCTGCGCAGGCTCCGGCGCAGGATGGCGGCCACGAACGTCGAGACCATCGACGAGTACGTGCGCTACCTCGCCGATCACCCCGAAGAGCACCAGCGGCTGGTCAACAGCTTCCTCATCAAGGTCACCGAGTTCATGCGCGACCCGGAGCTCTTCACGCACCTCCGGGAAGTGATCCTCCCCGCCCTCATCGAGCACGCCCGGGCCGACAACAAATCGCTGCGGATCTGGTCGGCCGGGTGCGCCACCGGAGAAGAGGCATACTCCCTCGCCATCCTGATCAGCGAGCTGCTCGGCGACGAGCTCGAAAGCTTCCACGTCCGCATCTTCTCGACCGACCTCGATCCCGAGGCGGTCGCCTTCGCCCGCCGCGGGATCTACGGGGCGACCATCGTCGAGGACCTGCCGCCCGAGCTCATCGAGCGCAACTTCGTCGCTCTCGATGGCCAGTACCAGGTGAAGAAGCGCATCCGCAACCTCACCGTCTTCGGCGAGCACGACCTCGGCCAGCGCGCCCCGTTCCCGCACCTCGATCTCGTGCTGTGCCGCAACGTGCTCATCTACTTCACGAGCGAGCTCCAGCGCCGCACCCTCCACCTCTTCGCCTTCTCGCTGCGGGAAGGCGGCTACCTCGTGCTCGGCAAGGCCGAGACAACGAGCCCGCTCAGCGAGTACTTCGTCCCGCACGACATCCACTGCAAGACCTACGTGCGCCACGGGGAGCGCATCCTCGTGCCCCCCGCGGCCGTCGCCGCCCCGGCGCCGCCCCGGCGCGCGCCCCGCGGCAAGCTCCCCCCCATCATGTCGTCCCTGCGCGGCGCAAAGGAGCTCCCGCGCGCCCGCATGTCCGTCGATGTGCTGCTCTCGAGCTTCCGCGTGGGGATCGTGCTCGTCGACAACCGCTACGACATCCTGGAGATCAACGTCGCGGCGCGGCGCCTGCTCGGCATCCACGGCACGGCGCTCGGCCAGGATCTCGTGCACCTCGCGCAGTCGGTCCCCAACCGCAAGCTGCTCGACGCGATCGACGCCGCCTTCCGGGGCGAACCGCCGGAGCCGCTCGACGTCACCGTCGAGTCGACGGCCGTGGGCGAGCCGTCGTACCTCCAGATCACCTGCCACGGCCCTCGTGCCGAGGTCGAGCCGGACAAGGCCGAGGCCGTGCTTGTCGTGGTCGAGGACATCACCGAGACCGTGCAGCGCCGGAAGGCGAGCCAGGAAGGCGTCGGCCGGGAGGCGCACCTCCGCGCCGAGCTCGCCGAGGCCAAGGCCGCGCGCGAGCGCGCCGAGGAGCGCTTCGCCGCCGAGCGCGAGCAGCTACGCCGCGAGAGCGAGACCCTGACCACGGCCATCTCTCGTCTGGAGGCCGCCCGCGACAAGGAGCACGCGACGATCCAGCAGATGGCCGAGCACAACCGGCGGCTGCTCCGGGCCAACGAGGAGCTCACGACGGCGCACGAGCAGCTCCGCGGCGTGAACGAGGAGCTGATGGTCTCCACCGAGGAGGCGCAGGCCGCCATGGAGGAGGTCGAGACGCTGAACGAGGAGTTCCAGGCGACCAACGAGGAGCTCGAGACAGTCAACGAGGAGCTCCAGGCGACGATCGAGGAGCTCAACACGACGAACGCCGACCTGGAGGCGCGGAGCCGCGAGATCCAGGAGCTCGCCGCGCCGATCGAGGCGGACCGGGCGCGGCTCGTCGCGATCCTGCGCAGCATGGCCGACGCGCTCCTCGTGGTCGACGGCGCGGGGCGGCCGCTGCTCACGAACGACGCGTACCAGGCGATGTTCGGCGCAGGCGGGCTGACGGTGAACGATGAGAAGGGCCGGCCGGTGCTCCACCAGGACACGCCGGAGCAGCGGGCCGCCCGCGGCGAGAGCTTCCAGATGGAGTTCACCGCCCCCGGCCCCGGCGTCACGACCCGGCACTTCGAGGCCACCGGCCAGCCCATCGGCGTGAGCGGCGCGCCCGCCACGGACGCCGTGGCGAGGGGCGTGATCGTCATCCGCGACATCACGGAGCGAAGCATCCGCAAGCTGCAGGACCGCTTCATGGCCATGGCGAGCCACGAGCTCCGCACGCCGCTCGTGCCGCTGCGCGGCTACCTCGACATGCTGAGCAGCCTCCTCCCCGGGGACGCCGACCCGCGCCTGCGCCGCTTCGCGTCGCTCGCCCGCACCCAGAGCGAGCGGCTCGATCGGCTCGTCGACGATCTCGTGAGCGCGACCCGCATCCAGACGGGGAAGTTCGAGCTCAAGCTCTCGGAGGTGGCGCTCGTCCCGCTGGTCACGCACGTCGCGGAGAGCGCCCAGACGCTCGCGCAGACCCCGAAGATCCACCTCGACCTGCCCTCCGACGCGGGGAAGCCCATGGTGGTGAACGGCGACCCCGCGCGCCTCGAGCAGGTCCTCATGAACCTGCTCGGCAACGCCTTCCGGCACGCGGACGGCTCCACCAGGATCGATTTGCGCCTGCGACGGACCGACGGCAGCGCCGAGCTCGACGTGGTGGACTACGGCCCGGGGATCCCCGCGGCCGACCTGCCGAACGTATTTTCGAGCTTCTACCAGGTGGATCGTCCCAAGGGTTCGTCGTCCGGCGGCATGGGCCTCGGGCTCTTCATCTGTAGAGAGATCGTCAAGGCGCATGGAGGACAGATCTCCGTGCTCAGCTCGGAAGGCAAGGGCGCCACGTTCACCCTCAGGCTGCCCCTGAGAGCGAATGGAGGCGCGCAGGATTGATTCGCCAGGCCGAAGCTGCTCTCGTGCGAGCAGCTCCGGAGGAGACACCATGCCAGACAGAACGAAGATCCTCGTGATCGAGGATGATCGTGATTCGAGCGAGATGCTGATGGAGATGCTCCGGATGGCCGACTACGAGGTGGAGCTGGCCCACACGGCGGACCAGGCGATCGCGGCGCTCACGGAGCGACGTTACGGGGCGGCCCTGCTCGATCTGAACGTGACGGGGGCGACGACGGTGGAGCTGATCGAGCGGCTCCGGGGGGTGTCGCAGAGGCCGCCCCTCGTGATCTTCTCGGCGCGCGTGCCGGACGACCTCCGGAGGGCGGCGGCACAGCTCTCGGCGGCGGCGGTCATCCAGAAGCCGGCCAGCATGGACACGCTGCTGACCACGATGGATCGCGTGATTCGCTCTGCTGCGTGAGCGGCGCTGGGACGGGGCCCGACGTTCCTCTCCCACTCCCATCTTCCGACGAGGCGTACGGTGCCAGGACACGACATCATCACGATCGGGGCATCGGCAGGCGGCGTGGAGGCGCTGATCGCGCTCGTCGGGGGCCTGCCTTCGGATCTGCCGGCGTCGCTGTTCGTGGTCCTGCACTTGCCGTCGACGGCCCGGAGCGTGCTCCCGCAGATCCTGGAGCGGACGACCCGGATGCCCGTGGGGACCGCGGTCGACGGCGAGCCGATCGAGCGCGGGCGCATCTACATCGCGCCGGCGGACAACCACCTGATGCTCGACGAGGGCGTCGTGCGCGTGACGCGCACCGCGAAGGAGAACGGCCACAGGCCGGCGGTCGATCCGCTGTTCCGGAGCGCGGCCGAGGCGTACGGCGCGCGGGTGATCGGCGTGGTGCTCTCCGGCATGCGCGACTGCGGCACCGCCGGCCTGGTGGAGATCAAGCGCCGCGGCGGCATCGCCGTGGTCCAGGATCCGAGGGACGCCCTGTTTCCTGAGATGCCGCAGAGCGCGCTCGACAACGTGCCCGTGGATCACTGCGTCCCCCTGGCGCGCCTCCCGTCGCTGCTCGTCGATCTGGTGCATCAGAGGGCAGGAGAGGCGCCCGCGAAGGCGGAGTCGCCCCATGGGCTGGTGGGGGAAAGGGTGGAGGCACCCGAGATCGAGTTCACGTGTCCGGACTGCGGAGGCAACCTGACCCGCAACGGCGACGGCGCGATCCTCAGCTTCCGGTGCAAGGTCGGCCATCGGTACACCCCGGAGGGGCTGGAGAACGAGCAGGCGGAGGCGCTCGAGGCGGCGCTCTGGATCGCGCTCCGCACGATCGAGGACACAGCGGCGCTGGCGCAGCGGATGGCTTCGCGCGCGGAGGAGCGGAATCAGCTCCACGTGATGGCCCACTTCGAGGAGAAGGTCCGGGCGGCCGAGCAGCGGGGCGCCCTGGTGCGCCGCGCGCTGCTCGGCGCGGGCAGCGGGGATGGGATCACGGTGGGCCAGCCCTCGAGACGCTCGTCGCCGCGGCTGAAGGGGTGAGCGCCGGCCGGTACCGGGGCGGCCCGGATCGGCGTGGCCAGCGCGACGCGCGCTGTGAGGAGCGCCGCGAAAAAATCTCGGGCGAGCGCGTAATGGCCAAGATGCTTAGCTAGGGGCCATGGATTTCACCGAGGTGATGGGCGAGCTCGAGCGGCTCGGCACCGAGCAGAACCGGAAGGTGTACCGGCGCCACGGGGCGACCGACCCGCTCTTCGGCGTGAGCTTCGCCCACATGAACGCGCTCACGAAGCGGATCAAGCGCGACCACGAGCTCGCCGAGGCGCTCTGGGCGACGGGCAACTCCGACGCGAGGTCGCTGGCGGCGGCGATCGCCGATCCGGGGCGCTTCACCCGGGAGCGGCTCGAGGCGTGGCTCGACGGCCTGCGCTCCCCGCTCCTCATCGACCTTTTCGTGAAGCACATCGCCCTGAAGACCCCGTTCGCCCGCGACGCGATGGAGCGCTGGACCGCCTCGGACGACGAGTGGATCGGCCGGGCGGGCTGGACCCTCGCGGGCGCGCTCGCGGCCGAGGACCCGTCGTTGCCCGACAGCGTCTTCGAGGAGCGGCTCTCGGCGATCGAGGCGTCGATCCACAGGGCGAAGAACCGCGCCCGCGAGGCGATGAAC
Organism: Sorangium cellulosum; assembly: GCF_001589285.1. Lineage (GTDB taxonomy): Bacteria > Myxococcota_A > Polyangia > Polyangiales > Polyangiaceae > Sorangium > Sorangium cellulosum_G. The sequence goes on from NZ_JEMA01000457.1 coordinate 22,083, forward strand.
AGCGCGCTCATCTGCATCGGCGCGCGGAGCGAGCCGCTGCGCGGCAAGGCGCTCACGGCCGCGCGGCGCGTCGGCAGGGTCGAGGTCGACCATGGCGAGACGGCCTGCAAGACGCCCGACGCGATCGCGCAGATCCAGAAGCTGTGGGCCGCCCGGAAGCCGGCCGTCGCGCCCGCGGCGAAGCCGGCCAGGTCGGCCGCCGCGAGCCCCGGCAAGGCGCCCGCCGCCAAGCCCGGCAAGGCCGCGCGCCGGGGCTGATCCGGACGCGCGCGGCGCCCGCCGGCGGCGGCTCACGTCGGGTTCGCCGCCGCGATGGCCTCGGCGGGCGACCCGAGCAGCTCCGTGCGCGTGAGCCGNGGCCTCGGCGGGCGACCCGAGCAGCTCCGTGCGCGTGAGCCGCTCGACGACCTGGCGCGTCAGGAGCAGGTGGTCCTCCTCCTCGTGCAAACGCTTCCTGAACGACGCCCTCGCCTCGTCGTCGTCCGCCTCGTCGGCGAGCTCGAGCAGGAGCTGCCAGCCGGAGTTGTCGACGAGCTCCGCGGTCAGCAGCGCGTGAAAGAGGTGGGCCGGGTTCTGGTCGCCGTCGAGCACCACCTGCTGGATGCCCTGCGACTCGATCGTGATCAGCCGCGACATCTCGGTCTCCCCGTGCGCGTCCCCGCCGAGCTCGCGGATCCGCGCCTCGAGCCACTCCTCGTGCTCCTTCTCCTGGTCCCGGTACTCCCGGAGCTGGCCGAGCAGGCCCATCAGGCCCGGATCGGCCGAGCGGCCGATCTTCTCCACCATCGAGTCGTAGAGCCTGACGCTCGCCCGCTCGTACGTCAGCCGCTCGTTGAGCAGGTCGATGGCCTTCTCCTTGTTGCCCTGTGCAAGCTTCTGCATGGATGCCTCCGACCGGGGCAGATGCGATTCGCAGGCCGTCGCGCGGCGGAGATCGCAGGTCGGCGGGCGCGGCGGTCAGAGGTGCTCGGCCAGGTACTCCACGACGGCGCGGCTCGCGAACCGGCTCGCCACCGGCGACCGGTAGCCGTGCCGCTCGCCCGGGAACACGACCATGTCGAACCGCCTGTCAGCGGCCATGAGCGCCTCGATCATCCTGGCCGTGTGCGCGATGTGCACGTTCTCATCCATGAGCCCGTGCAGGAGGAGCAGCTTGCCGCGCAGGTTGGCCGCGTGCTTCGTGAGATCGGCCGCCTCGTACAGCGCGGCCGCCCTGTCCAGCAGCCCCATGTACCGCTCCGTGTAGCCCGTGTCGTAGAGCCGGAAGTCGCTCCCCGGCGACCCCGCCACGCCCACGTGGAACCGGTCCGGCGCCCTGAGCAGCGCGTGCAGGACCATCGTGCCGCCGTAGCTGTGGCCGTGGATGCCGACGCGGCCCGCGTCGACGTAGGGCAGCCTCTTCAGGAACTCGAGGCCCGCGATCTGGTCCACGAGCTCGACCTCGCCGAGCCGCCCGTGGATGGGCGCCTCGAACGCGCGCCCGCGGTTGGCCGAGCCGCGGTTGTCGAGCTGGAAGACGACCACCCCGCGGTCCGCGAGGTGGTTCCAGAGGAGGCGCGGCGACCACGAGTTGAAGACCGTCTGCACGCCGGGCCCGCCGTACACCATCACCACGACCGGGTAGCGGCGGCCGGGCTCGATCGTCCGCGGCGCGAGCAGCGCGCCGTACAGCGTGTCGCCGCTCTCGGCGCGCACCTCCACGATCTCGGGGGCGCGCAAGCCGAGCTCGGCGAGCTCCGGATCCACGGGCGCGGGCAGCTCGCCCAGCGCGGCGTTGCCGGCCCCCCGCACCGCGCCCTTCCACGGGCGACCCAGGGCCGAGTGGACGTCCACGTACCCCGGCCCCCTCGGCTCCACCGCGACGAAGTGCACCCCCGCCTCCGACGTGATCCGCTGCACCTCGCCGCCCTCGAGGGGCACGGTGTAGAGGTGCCGCTCGGTGGGGCCGTCCCTGGTGGCCACGAAGCGCGCCTCGCCGCGCTCCTCGTCCGGCGGCTCGAGCGAGGTGACGTCCCAGTCGCCCGCGGTGAGCTTCGCGAGCTCCGCGCCCGAGCCCGCGTCGCGCACGGTGATGTGCGTATGGCCGCTCGCGGCGGTCGCCCAGAGGAACCGCGGCGCGCGCTCGAGCAGGCGCATGTGCCCGAAGTCCACCCAGGTCGGCGAGGTCTCGGCGACGATCTCGACGGCCTGGCCCGAGCGCGCGTCCGCGCGCAGGAGCGCGAGGCGCTGCTGGTCGCGCGTCAGCGTCTGGAACCAGAGCGCCTTGCCGTCGGGCGCCCACGCGAACCGGCCGAGGTAGCGCTCCTGCTCGCCGCCTCTCCACTGGAGCCACGCCGTCCGCTTCGTCGCGAGGTCGAGGATCCCCGCCTTGACGCGGGGGTTCTTGCCGCCCACGCGCGGGTAGCGCTGCATCATGAGATCTTCCTGGCCGTCGCGGACCCCGAAGATGGGCACCTTCCCGACCTCCCGCTCGTCGACCTCGAGGTAAGCCACCCTGTCGCAGCCGGGGGAGATCCAGAATCCGCTCGGCTCCTCGAACTCCTCCTGTCCGTTGAAGTCGCTCTGCCCGCGCGACACCCCTTCTGGCGCCCCCCGGGTCAGCGCTGTCTCGCGGCGCGAGGCGACGTCGATCATGAAGAGCTCTCGCCCGCGGACGAACACGACGCGCTCGCCGCCGTCGCACACCTTCGGGTCGATCTCCGGCTCGGCCGTGTCGGTGAGCCGCACGATGGCGCCCGCCTTGTCGCGCAGGAAGAGGTCGCCGCCGAAGGGGATGAGCATCACCGGCGCCCGCCTGGCCCAGGCATAGGCCGTGATCCCCTTCGAGAACATGCGCTGTCGCTCGCGCCGCAGCTCCTCCTCGCGCGAGAGCGGCCTCGTCTCCTTCAGCAGATCGCCCGAGGCGACGAGCTGCCGCGCCGCGCGCGACGCGGTGTCGAAGGCGAAGAGCGCCAGCTCCTGGCTCTCCGGCTGCCGCTGGAGGTAGGTGACCAGCTTGCCGTCGGGCGCGTGCTGGATCGCCCTGGGCAGCCTCGCGCCGAGCGGCGGTTGCCGGCCGAGCTGCGCGTACGTGACCCGGCTCGCCTCCGGGCCGGCGATGGCCGTCTTGCCCG
>NZ_JEMA01000458.1 GCF_001589285.1 Sorangium cellulosum
TCCCCAACCTGGGTCGGATCCCCCAACCTCGGCCCGGCCGTCAACACCGGCCCCCCTCGTCAACCCGGGTCGGATCGCCCGCCCGCCACCTCCCGCGGCTCGGCCACGAACGCCCGCTCGTCGTAGTCGCTGCGGGGATTCCACGCCGCATACCCGGCGCACCCCGCGTCCTCGATCGCGCGGATCTGCGCCTGGATGTGCCACGGCGTGTACCTGTACCGCCTCATCGGACGCGAACTGTCCAGGTCGAACGCCTGGATCCAGCTTCGCAGCAGCGCCATCCGCCCCGGCAGCTCAGCCACCCTGCGCCAGCCTGCCGAGAGCGACGCATGGAGGGTCTCGTACGGGTGATGCGCCGGGTTCGCGAGCCCGAAGCTGCCGGGCTCCCAGTGCGACGGGTACGGCATCGGCATCACGTAGTCGAACAGCTCCACCGCATCCTCGAGCCGCTGGCCCACGCCGTCCTGCGGTCCGAGCAGCGTGATCCCGAAGAGGTCCGCCGAGATCGGACGCGACGCCGCGTCGCCGACCTCCGCGCGAAGGAACTCGAAGAAGGCACGGATCGTCGGCGCCCTCTCCTGGATCGGCGTCCGCGACCGCGGCTCGCGCGCCGCCCCGTAGCGCACGTAATCGTAGTTCACCTCGTCGAACCCCGCCTCGAACGCCCGCAGCGAGATCTCCGCGATCTCCCGCCACCGCGCCTCCGAGCCCGGATCGTACCACCCCCGCGGCCCGCCCTTGAACGCGACGACCCGCGCGATGAGGTAAATGCCGGCGCCGCGCAGGGCCCCGAGCTGGTCCCTGGTCGTCTCGTCGTCCTCGTGGAGGAGCGCCCCTCCGTTCGATCGCACGTCGATGACCAGCGAATTCAGCTCTGTCCGCTGGACCAGAGACGAGAGCCGATTCATCCGGTCCGCGCTCCTCGCTGCCGTGAAATTCACGTAAACCGCCTTGGTGACCGTGGTCATGCTGTTCCCCCGGTCGAGGGGAGAGCACGTCACCGGCCACCCGGACACCGAGCGCGCCGGAGCACCACGCCGCCCCCCGCCCCCCGCGCCGCCGCTCCCTCCCCCCCTTATCGCTGCTCCAACGCCACACGCCTGCGCATCACGGCTCTCCCGTCGCCGCCCCGAAAGGGTGCTCCCGCATGTACGCCAGGATCGTCTCGCGCCCTGGAATCCCGCCCATGCCCGCATGCTCGACCCCGAACGAAGCGGCAACGTTGGCGAAGCGCGCCGACTCCACCGGATTGCCCGTCTCTTCGAGCCGGATCATGAACGCCGTCGCAAATACGTCGCCCGCGCCCGTCGGATCGACCTCCTCGGCCGGACGAGGAGGTATCCTGGTCTTCACGATCGCCCCGCGCCCGCCACGCTGATAGAGCGTGCTCCCTTCCCGCGACGCGGTGACCACCACGAGCGGCACGCGCTCGAAGAACGGCTCGAGGCGGCTCAGGTCGTGCTCGATGTCCTCCTCCGACAGCACCACGACGTTCAGACAAGCGAGGATCCCGCCCGCGTCGTCCCATCGCTCGCTGTACACGCGCCCTGCGTCGTCCCACCGCCGCATCCACCCCTGCGGCGTGGCGACCACCAGCGTCGCGTCGTCGAAGATACCCGCCACGTCGGGGCCAATCTCGTTCACGAGCGGACCGAGCAGCACCGCCCGCGGCCGGCGCAGGCGGCCCTCGACATCGCCGGACCTGATCGGCAGCGCCTGCGCATGGCAGCGCTGCACCCGACCCCGCTCGGTGTACACGTTGGCGAACGTCGTCGTGGCCGGCGACGGCAGCGCCATCACCTCCGCCTCCGCCGGGAGCGCCGACAGATCCGTCGACGCCGCGGCGCGCGTGACAACCGTCGGCGCGCGGCCGAGCCGCGCCGCCGTGACGGCCCCGAAGCTGACCGTACCGCCGAGGCGGTAGTCGCTCTGCAGATCGGCGCTCAGCAGATCTCGGGTGACATGCCCGATGAGCAGGATATCCGGGTGGCTCATGGCCTCGAGTCTCCCAGGCGCGCGATCGTAGCACCCCCCGCCGTCCTCGATCGATGGGCCGCCCCCGGAGGCGGCCCATCGGCCCCACGATCGGCTCCCCGACGCCACCCCTCCGGGCCGGAGTACCCTCCAGCTCCCCTGCCCCCTTGTCCGGATCAGCCGCGCATCGCCTGGATCGGGCTGATCCGCGCCGCGCGCAGCGCCGGGAAGAAGCCGCCGAGAGACGGGGGCGGCGGGCGGCGCGCGCTGAGGAGGTCGAGGCGGCGGGCGGCCCCGCTCGCGGCGGTCGCGCGCGCCATCGCGCGCGACGCGCAGGCGCGCGCGGCCCGGAGCGAGCAGAGGCGCTCGATCACAGGCCGAGCTGCTTGACGATCCTGTCGCGCGACGTGAGGCCCATGATCTGACCTGCCTTCTCGCCGCCCTTGAAGAGGATCAAGGTGGGGACGCTCCTTATGCCGAATTTCTGCGCTGTCTTCGGCGCGGCGTCGATGTCCACCGCGAACACCTTGATCTTGCCCGCATAGTCCTTCGCTATCCCTTCGACGATGGGGGCGAGCTGCCTGCAGGGCCCGCACCAGGTCGCGCCGAAATCCACCAGCACCGGCTCGCCGGAGCTCTTGATCGCCTCATCGAACGTGGAGTCATCGAGTGCAGGGAGGGTTGCCATCTGCTCCTTCTACCACGCGCCCCGGCGCGGCCGCCACTGGACCAAGGTCCCGTGCAGCGGGCTCGACGTCCGACCTCCTGATCCGCACGGAGGGGCCGTGGGGGCTTGTCGCGATGAGCCCGAGGCGCCCCGTCGAGTTCTTCGGAAAATTCACACGGAGGCGGGGAGACGAGGAGGGAAATCTTCGAAATGCTCCCTGTCTCCCCGCGCCTGCCTGCTCAATTTTCCCGCTGAAAGGGCTGCAAATAAGGAGATCCCTCAGGTGATGAGCCGAATGACCTCGTGTGTCGGCCTTCGTGTGGCATCGACGAGCGATCGGGAGGGCGCCCGGCGCGCGCTGCGCGACAGGGCGCGACGCGCCGGGATCACCCCGCGGGGCGCGCGTCGTCGCCCCACACCGGCAGCGCGCAGCGGAACGTCGCCCCCTCGCCGGGGCTGCGCTCGGCCCACAGCCGGCCCCCGTGCGCCTCGACGATCGACCGGCTGATGGCGAGCCCCACGCCGAGCCCGTGGGCCTTCGTCGTGAAGAACGCCTCGAAGATCCGCTCGAGGTCCTCCGGGGGAACGCCCTCGCCGGAGTCCGTCACCGACAGCTCCACGCGGCGCCCCTCGGCCGGGCGGGTCCGCACCACCACGAGACGGGCGTCGGGCGGACGGCGGGCGACAGCGTCGAGCGCGTTGGTGAGCAGGTGGACGAGCACCTGCTGGAGCCGGACGCCGCAGCCCCGGACCGGCGGCAGGCCCGGCGTGAGCTCGAGCCGCACTGTCGCGCCCGCGAGGTGCGCGGCGCTGGCCACGAGGCGGACCCCCTCGCGGACGAGCCCGCCCAGGTCCAGCGCTGCCTCGCCGAGCTCGCCCTTGCGGAGCATCGCGCGCATCCGCTGGATGACCGCCGCGGCGCGGCGATCGTCCGCCACGATGTCCTCGAGGGCGGCGCGCACCTCGGCGAGGTCCGGCGGCGTCCGCGCGAGCAGCCGCTGCGCCGCCTGCGCGTTGCTCAGGATGGCGGCGAGCGGCTGGTTCAGCTCGTGCGCGATCGAGGCCGCGAGCTCGCTCATCGCGGACACGCGGTTCAGGTGCGCGAGCTCGTCCTGGGCCTTCTGCGCCTTGATCTCGGCGGCACGGCTCAGCCGGAGCTTGCGCTCGAGGCGCTCGATCTCCGCGCGCAGCTCCTCGGTCCGCCGCGCCGCCTCGAGCTCCGCCGAGGCCCGGGCGTGCGCGAGCTCGTCGCCCATCGCCGAGAGCGCCCCGGCCGCGGCACGGGCGGCGAGCTGCGCCCGCACGCGGGCCACGAGCTCCCCGCGGACGATCGGCCTGGTCACGCAGTCGACCGCGCCGAGCGCGATGGCGCGCGCCCGGCCCGACGTGTCGGCGGCGTCGGCCATGAACAGGACCGGGATCTCGCGCGTCGCCGGGTCCGCCTTCAGTCGACGGCAGACCTCGAGCCCGTCGAGGCCCGGCGCCGCGGCGTCGAGCAGGACCAGATCCGGCAGCTCGCGCCGGATCTGCTGGAGCGCCTCCTCCCCGTGGCCGGCCGCCGCGACCTCCAGCGCCTCGCCAGCGAGCGCCTCCGCGAGCCGGTCGAGGCCCTCGGGATCGCCGTCCACGAGCAGGACGAGCGCAGGGCGGGCGGACGCCAGCCTGGAGCCCGACCGCAGCGGGTCGGGTGGCGCGTCGCCAGCGTCAGCCTCTGCGGCCCGGGTGTGGGGCGGTGAACGTGCCATGGGGGTGACCGAGGTGACCGAGCGGAATCCTGGATTCTGACATGCGGACCGCAGGGCGGGCCATGGGACCAAGGTCCCATGCGACGTCACCCCGATCCCCCGGCGCGCGCGTCCCCCTCCCAGGCCGGCAGCGCGCAGCGGAACGTCGCCCCCCCGCCGGGGCTGGACTCGGCCCACAGCCGGCCCCCGTGCGCCTCGACGATCGACCGGCTGATGGCGAGGCCCACGCCCAGCCCGTGGGCCTTCGACGTGAAGAACGGGGCGAAGATCCGCTCCAGGTCCGCCGGCGGGACGCCGTCGCCGGCGTCCGCCACGGAGAGCTCGATGGGGCCTTCGTCGGCCAGCAGGGTCCGCACCACCACGAGGCGGGCGTCGGGCGGACGGCGGGCGACAGCGTCGAGCGCGTTGGAGAGGAGGTTGACGAGCACCTGCTGGAGCTGGATGCCGTCGCCCCGGACCGGCGGCAGGCCCGGCGCGAGCTCGAGCCGCACTGTCGTGCCCGCGAGGAGCGCGGCGCTGGCCATGAGCCGGACCACCTCGCGGACGAGCTCGTTGATCTCGTGGGCGGCCACGCTGAGCTCGCTCTTGCGGAGCATCGCGCGCATCCGCTGGATCACGAGCCCGGCGCGGCGGCCGTCCGCCGCGATGTCCCCGAGCGCGGCGCGGGCCTCGGCGACGTCCGGCGGCGCGCGCGAGAGCAGCCGCTGCGCGGCCTGCGCGTTGCTCAGGATGGCGGCGAGCGGCTGGTTCAGCTCGTGCGCGATCGAGGCCGCGAGCTCGCTCATCGCGGACACGCGGTTCAGGTGCGCGAGCTCGTCCTGGGCCTTCTGCACCCGGAGCTCGGCGGCCCGGTTCAGCTCGAGCTCGCGCTCGAGGCGCTCGTTGGCCGCGCGGAGCTGCTCGGTCCGCCGCGCCACCTCGAGCTCCAGCGAGGCCCGGGCGCGCGCGAGCTCGTCGTTCTTGGCCGCGAGCGCCGTCGCCGCGGCGCGGACGGCGAGCTGCGTCCGCACGCGGGCCAGGAGCTCCTCGCGCACGAACGGCTTGCTCAGGTAGTCGACAGCGCCGAGCTCGAGCGCGCGCACGCGGCTCGCCGTGTCGGCGAGCACGGTGGTGAAGAGGATCGGGACGTCGCGCGTCGCCGGGTCCGCCTTCAGGCGGCGGCAGACCTCGAACCCGTCGAGGCCGGGCATCCTGGCGTCGAGCAGGACGAGGTCGGGCGCCTCGCGCCGGATCTGCCGGAGCGCCATTTCCCCGTCGATCGCCACAGCGAGGGAGAGGTGCTGGCCCGCGAGGGCCTCCGAGAGCAGCTTGAGGCTGCCGGGATCGTCATCCACCAGCAGGACGAGCGGGGGGCGGTCCGGCGCCATGGGGCAGCAGATGCCAGCGCGCCGCCGGGCGCGTCAAGCGCGCTCCGCTGCCGCCCGGCGCCGCGCGCCGTCGCGCGCTTTCCCCCGCGCTCGCCGCCGCGCCTGGCCGCGGTTGACGCCCTCGCCGCCCGGGCGTGGAATGCGGCGGCGGGCATGGCGGAGAGCGCGAGCACTGTGTTTGTGGTGGACGACGACCCGTCGGTGCTGCGCGCCCTGGAGCGGCTGCTGCGCTCGGCGGGGTACGCGGTGGAGGCGTACGCGTCGCCCGGCGAGTTCCGGGACCGCGCGCCGTCGGAGCGGCCGGGCTGCGCGGTGGTCGACCTGCGCATGCCCGGCCTGGGCGGGCTCGAGCTGCAGGAGGAGCTCGAGCGCCGGGGGTGCCCCCTGCCGGTGGTGTTCCTGACCGGGCACGGCGACGTGCCGAGCTCGGTGCGGGCGATGAAGGCGGGCGCTGTCGACTTCCTCACGAAGCCCTGCGACGACACCGACCTGCTCGCGGCGGTGGCGCGCGCCATCGCGCGCGACGCAGCGGCGCGCGCGGCCCGTAGCGAGCAGCAGGCGCTCCGGACGCGCTTCGATGCGCTCACCCCGCGCGAGCGCGAGGTGTGCCTGCGGGTCGCGCGGGGGCTCCTGAACAAGCAGATCGCCGACGAGCTCGGCGCGGCCGAGAAGACGATCAAGGTGCACCGCGGCCGGGTGATGGAGAAGCTCGGGGTCGAGTCGGTGGCGGAGCTCGTGCGGCTCGTGGATCGGCTCCAGGGGCCCTGAGCCTGACGCGCGGGCCGGACCGGTGGGCCGGGGCGCCCCGCGGAGGCGAGGGCCGCGCTCGCCGCGCGCCGGCCCTTCCCCGGGGAGCTCTCGAGCTCCACGGCGCCCGCGACAGCGAAGGGCGCTTGACAGCTCGGCTGCGTGTACCGACATCCGCGTTCCCCCGGCCCGGGGCGGACATGCGGGCTCCGGGCTGGAGTCCGCCAACCGTCGCAAGCGTGCGCGTTCAGCGCCCAGGGAGACAACACGATGTCTTCAGGCCTTCTCCCGGTGATCGGCCTGGAGATCCCGGTCAGTGGCCATGCCGTCGAGGTCCCGTTCAAGTGCACGGCGTCGACGTCGCCAAGCCGGACTTCAAGGGCGGGATCGACGCTCAGGGTCGAGCGCAACGTTCCATCCCGTCTCGGCGGCGTCAACCTGAAGGTCACCGGGCCCCGTGCGCGGCGGCACGGCGCTGCCGAAGGGCTCAGGGCCACGCCCGCCTCGCGCTGCGGGACATGCTGTTCACCGAGCACGCCCGGTGGTTCGCGGACAAGCACTCGAAGGTGGCTGACACGCGGTGGTACTACTTCAGCTATGTGCCCTCGGGAGGCGGACCCCGGTAGGAGGCCCGCGCGCTGACCGGGGCGGACGCGCACGCGGCGCCTCGCCGGCGCTTGCCGCCCGCCCGCGCCTTCACTTACCCTCCCGTTCATGGCCAACCCGACCGCGCTCCTCGAGACCTCCCTGGGCAACATCAAGATCGAGCTCTTCCTCGACAAGATGCCCATCACCGCCGGGAACTTCGTCAAGCTCGCGAAGAGCGGGTTCTACGACGGGCTGCACTTCCACCGCGTCATCAACGGCTTCATGCTCCAGTTCGGGTGTCCGCGCAGCCGTGACCCGAAGAGCTCGCTGGCAGGCACGGGGGACGGGCCCGACGGGTGCATCCCGGACGAGCACCCGGCCAACGCCAAGCTCTCGAACGAGCCCGGCACGCTCTCCATGGCCAACACGGGCGACGCCAACAGCGGCTCGTGCCAGTTCTTCATCAACACGGTCCACAACGCCTACCTCGACTGGTTCACGCCCGGCCCCTCGAAGCACCCCGTGTTCGGCCGCGTGATCGAGGGCATGGACGTCGTGCGCAAGATCGAGACGGCGCGCACCGACGGGAGCGATAGGCCCCTCACCCCGATCCGCATGAACCGCGTCGTCGTGCAGGATCCCTGATCCGCGCCGCCGCGCTCGCGGCGCTCCGTGCCCCATCCCCCGCCATGACCTCGGTCCTGCGCCGCAGCGGGAGCGAGCCGTGGGCCACCGCGGCCGCGACGCCGCGCGAAGCGCCTTTGCAGGATTCGTGCTCTCCACCGCGCCGCGAGCGCCAGTCGTTCCCGGCGACATCGCGCTGCCCCGCGCGCGCCGTCAAGGACTCACGATGGATTCCTCGAACGCGATCGTGGCGCCGGAGGGCGTCGTCCCGGGAGCGTCCATGGAGACGGACCTCCCGAGCCTGATCAGGTGGCTTGAAGAGCGGTTCACGGACATGACGCCCGAGGAGCAGGCGGCCGGCCCCGGATGAGCGCTCGGCGCGGGCCGATCGGCGCCGCTCCGGAGGCAGTCCATCTCCCCAGCTCTCCGCGGGGCGCGCTCCCGTGTTCCATCCCGAGAGGCATCGCCTGGACAGGCATCGTCTAGGATGCGGCCTACATGCTCGGCCGATCCTCTCTCCCCCGCCGGCGCCTGCGCGCCGCCCTCGCGCTCGGGCTCGGCGCGGCCCTCGCGCCCGCCCCCGCCGAGGCGGACACGCGCGTCCCCCCCGCCGCCGGCCTCCGGGCGCTCGGCGCGCCGTCCATGCGCGTCTTCGACGTGGAGGACGGCATCCCCCAGATCACCATCAACTCCATCGCCTTCGAGCCCGGCGGGCGCCTGTGGATCGGCACCCAGAACGGCGCCGCTTCCTACGACGGGCGCCGCTTCACACCCCTGCCCTTGCCGACAGGCGGCGGGTCGAGCTGGGTGCAGGGGGTCGCCGTGGGACAGGACGGCGCCGTCTGGTTCGGGATGGTGACCGGCCAGATCATCCGCCACGCCGAGGGGCGCTTCACGCGCTTCGGGGCGGCCGAGGGGCTCACGGCCGAGAAGCCGATCCGGATGCTCCTCGAGGCGCCCACCGGCCAGGGTCGCGCGGTCTTCGCCGGAACCACGGACGGCCTCTACCGGCTCGACGGCGAGCGGTGGACGCGGGTGGACCTCGGGCCCGGCTTCGAGCACCCGGACGTGCGCGCGCTGCACGCGGCGACGCTCCCCGGCGGGGAGCCGGGGCTCTGGGCCGGCACCGGCGCGGGCCTCTTCCGGTGTGACGCCCGGGGCTGCGCCCGCTTCGCGTCGAGCGCGGAGGGGCTGCCCGCCGACGTGGTCACGAGCGTGCTCGAGACCCCGGGGGACGCGGGGGGCCGCGTGCTCTGGGTCGGCACGCGGGGAGGCCTCGCCCGGCTCGCGGACGGGCGGTGGGAGAGCTTCACCCCGGCGAGCGCGCCGGCGCTGGCGCACCCCGTGCGGGCGCTCGCCGAGACGGTGAGCGGCACCGGCGCGCGGACGCTCTGGGTCGGCACCTACGGCGGCGGCCTCGCGCGGCTGCAGGGCGGGGCCTGGACGGCGCTGACGAAGACGAGCTCCACGCTGCCGGACGACCACGTGATGGCGCTCGCGACGGCCGGCGGGGTCCACGGCGGCCGCACGCTCTGGATCGGCACCAACGCCGGCGGCCTCGCGCGCCTGCGGCACGACGGGTGGGTCGGGTTCACGGAGCGCAATGCAGGCCTGTCGGGCAGCATCACCTCGATCGCCGAGGTGCGCGCGCCGGGACAGGGCGGCCCGCCGGAGCTGTGGGCGGCCGTGAACAACACAGTGGTCCGGTCCTCGGGGCAGGGCTTCGCGCCGCTCGACGCCCCGGAGCTCGCCGGCAAGCTCGGCGACCTGGTGACGTTCCTCCTGCCGTCGACGCGCGAGCCCGGGGTGGTCTGGATCGGCAGCGACACCCGCGGGATCCACCGCTGGGCAGGGGGGCAGCTCACCGCGTACACGAGGCAGAGCTCCCCGCTCCCCCACGACGGCGTCCGGTGGCTGTCGGAGTCGCTGGACGGGCGCGCGCTCTGGATCGGGACGGTCGGCGGGGCCGCGCGCCTCGAGGCAGACGGCGCGTGGCAGGTCTTCACGAGGGAGCGGGCGCCCCTCGCGGACGACCACGTGACCAGCATCCTGGAAACATCCAGCCCAGATGGAAAAACCTCAACCTGGTTCGGTACCATGAAGGGGCTCTCACGGCTCGAGGACGGGCGGTGGCGGAGCTACACGGCCGCGGACGCGCCGCTCGCCTCGGACGCGATCGCCGCGCTCGCCGAGCTCCGGGACGCGCGCGGCCGCCGGGTGCTCTGGGTCGGCACCCAGGGCGGCATCTCGCGCTACGACCTCGACGCGGAGGCGTGGCGCGATTCGCTGAACGAGCGGAGCCGACCGGCGCTGCCGGACAGCATCGTCTACGGCGTGCGCGCGGACCGGCAGGGCCGGATCTACGCCTTCACCAGCCGCGGCGTCACCCGCTTCACCCCGCGCGCCCCGACGCCGGACGACCCCGCCGAGCTCACCGCCTACACGTTCACCACCGACGATGGGCTGCCGAGCAACGAGTGCAACCAGAACGGCTCGTTCCTGGACGGCCAGGGCCGCGTCTGGGCGGGCACGGCCGACGGGCTCGCGGTGCTCGATCCGGCCGAGGAGGTCCCGGACGTGACGCCCCGGCCGCTCGAGCTCGACGCGCGCGCTCTGCGCGCGCGCGGCGCGCTCGCCCTGTCGCCCGGCGCGTCGCTCGCCTGGGACGAGAACACCGTCTCGTTCGAGTATGCGCTGCTGAGCTTCTTCCACGAGCGCAGCACGCGGTACCGCACCCAGCTCGTCGGCTTCGACGCGGCGCCGGGCGCGTGGAGCGCGGATGTGAGCGCGCGCTACACGAACCTCGCCCCCGGCGAGTACACCTTCCAGGTATGGGGCCGCGACCACGCCGGCAACGTCGCCGGCCCGGCGGCCGTCGCGTTCCAGGTCCGGCCCGCGCCGTGGCGCACCGCCTGGGCTTACCTCGGCTACGCGGCGGCGCTGTCCGGGCTCGGCTACGGCGGCGTGCGCCTGCGGCTCCGGGCGCTGCGGCGGCGCACGCGCGAGCTGGAGCTGCTCGTGGCGCAGCGCACCGCCGAGCTCAAGGCCGCCAAGGACGCCGCCGACGCCGCGAACCAGGCGAAGACAACGTTCCTCGCCAGCATGAGCCACGAGCTGCGCACGCCCCTCAACGGCATCCTCGGCTACGCGCAGCTCCTCCAGCGCTCGCCCCGGCTCGCCCCGGAGGACCGGTCCAGCGTGGACGTGGTGCGTCGGTCGGGCGAGCACCTGCTCACCCTGATCGACGACGTCCTCGATCTCGCCCGCATCGAGGCGGGCCGGATGGACCTCGCGCCGGGCGACGTCCACCTGCCGTCGCTCGCGCGGGCGGTCGCGGAGCTGTGCAAGGTGCGCGCGGCGCAGAAGGGGCTCGCGTTCGAGCACGAGGTCGCGGAGGGCACGCCGGGGTGGGTGCGGGTCGACGAGCGGCGGCTGACGCAGGTGCTGCTCAACCTGCTCGGCAACGCCATCAAGTTCACCCGGGAGGGGCGGGTGAGCTTCCGCGTCATGGCGCGCGACGCGGGCGCGGGCGGCGGCGCCCTCTTCCGCGTCGAGGACACCGGCCCCGGCATCGCGCCGGCGGATGTCGCCCGCATCTTCGAGCCGTTCGAGCAGGCAGGCGACGAGCGCGCGCGCCTCGAGGGCGCGGGCCTGGGGCTCGCGATCAGCCGGCGCATCGTGGACCAGATGGGCGGCCGCATCGACGTGGAGAGCGCGCCCGGCGAGGGCAGCACCTTCACCGTGGCCCTCGACCTCCCCGCGCTCGCCGGCGAGCCGCGGGTCGACGAGCGGCGCGGGGCCGCGGCGATCACCGGCTACGAGGGCGCGCGCCGGACGATCCTCGCCGTCGACGACAACGAGGACAACCGCGCCTTCCTGCGGGACGCGCTCGCGCCGCTCGGGTTCGAGGTCCTCGAGGCCGCGGGCGGAGAGGCGGCCGTCACGCTGGCGGAGGGGCGCCGGCCGGACCTCGTGCTGATGGATCTCCGCATGCCCGGTCTCGGCGGCGACGAGGCCGCGCGCCGCATCCGCCGGCTCCCCGGGCTCGCCGGCGTGCCGATCGTCGCCACGTCGGCGAGCGTGGAGGCCCCCGAGCGGGCGCGCAGCGCGGCCGCGGGCTGCGACGGCTTCCTCGCCAAGCCGATCGCGCTCGGCGCCCTGCTCGAGCTCCTGGAGCGGCGCCTCACCCTCACCTGGATCCGCGCGGCCCCCGCGAGCGCGCGCGGCGTGAACGACGGCGCCGACGGCGAGGCGCTGCCGCGCGAGCCGGTCGTGCCGCCGCCCGCGGACGAGCTCGCGCGCCTCGCCGAGCTCGTCGACCGGGGCCGCATCCAGGACGTCGTGCAGCGGCTCGCCGCGCTCGAGGTGGAGGACCCGCGGCTCGCGCCGTGGCTCCGGGAGGTGCGCGGGCTGGCCGAGGAGTTCCGGATCCGCGAGCTCGGCGAGCGGCTAGCCACGCCGGAGCGCGGCGCCGCGGCGTCATGAACGAGATCGTGCGGCCCGGGTGCTTCGCGCCGTATCCTGGCTTACGATGCCGGGATGAACCTACGCTTTCGAACCCTGAAGCATCACCGCTCCTCTGTCGTCGGGGCCGCGCTCCTGGCCATGGCGTCCGCCGGCCTCCCCGTCGCGCGCGCGGACAGCGGCCCTCTGGAGCGTACTCCGGCGACCTACCGCGTGACGGATCCCTACGCGCGGAGCGTCGAGCGCGAGATCCACGGCTTTCGCGTCGACCCGCCGTGCGCGGCCACGTCGGTCGTGCTGCTGCTGCACGGCCTCTCCTATGGCGCCGAGGCCTGGGATTTCAGCCCCGAGCAGGGCTATTCCTACGCGCGCACCCTGGCCGACGCCGGCTACACCGTGGTGGCCATCGACCGGCTCGGGTACGGCGCGAGCCCCCTGGATGACGGATACCGGGCGACGGTGGACGTGCACGCCGAGTTCGCTCACCAGATCGTCCAGCAGCTCCGCGGGGAGTTCGCGCACGTCGCGATCGGCGGCCACAGCGCCGGCGCCGAGATCTCGGAGCTCGAGGCGGGCCTGTTCAACGACGTCGATGCCCTGATCGCGATGGGGTACCACCAGTTCCCCTCCACGCGGTTCCTCGTCGATTTCGCGACCGGCGACATCCCGCGCGCGCTGCGCAGCGATTACGAGTACTTCCTGGGCACGCCGTCGCATCGCGCCCAGATGTTCTACACGGCCGCCGCCGAGCCCTGGGTCGTCGCCGCGGACACCGCCGCCGCCCACCTGACGCCCAGCGGCGAGATCCTCACGATCACCCTCCAGCCCTCGCGCGTCCTCGCGCCGTTCGTCCGTGTCCCTGTGCTCCTGCAGCTCGCCGACGGCGATCGGCTGTTCCCCGCGGCGTTCGCGCCCCTCGCGGCGGCCAGCTTCATCCATTCGCCGTCGGTGACGCTCGATACCGTGCGGCAGGCAGGCCACACGTACATGCTCCACCGCAGCGGCCCGGCGGCCGGCGAGCGCATCGCCGGCTGGCTGCGCGGCAGGCCCGAGACGCCGAGCTGCCTGCCCTGACTCCCCTGAGGAATGCCAGCCCGCTGCCCTGGGCGCAGGAGCCCAGGGTGCACCGCCTCCGGCGCCCGCGGCCCCTCAGCCGCCTGCCGGGGCGCGGTTCCCCGCGTCGAGGCCGCCCTTCTTGACGATGAAGGCGGCGATCTCCTCGACGCCCTTGTTCTCCTTGAGGTTGGTGAACAGGAACGGCCTGTCGCCCCGCATCTTGCGGGCGTCGCGGTCCATCACCTCGAGGCTCGCGCCGACCATGGGGGCGAGGTCGATCTTGTTGATGATGAGCAGGTCCGAGCGGGTGATGCCCGGGCCGCCCTTGCGCGGGATCTTGTCGCCGGCCGACACGTCGATGACGTAGAGGGTGAGATCGGCGAGCTCCGGCGAGAAGGTCGCGGCCAGGTTGTCTCCGCCGGACTCGACGAACACGAGGTCGAGCGGGGCGAGGCGCTGCGCGATCTCGCGGACGGCCGCCAGGTTGATGGAGGCGTCCTCGCGGATCGCCGTGTGGGGGCAGCCGCCGGTCTCGACGCCGACGATGCGCTCGGGGCTGAGCGCGCCCGAGCGGGTCAGGAACTCGGCGTCTTCCTTCGTGTAGATGTCGTTGGTGACCACGGCGACGCGCCACTCGTCGCGCATGCGCTTGCAGAGGCGGTCGACGAGCGCCGTCTTGCCGGAGCCGACCGGCCCTCCGATACCGACACGGAGGGGGCCGTGGGTGCTTGTTGTCATGAGCGGAATAACCTCGTGTGCTGGGTTTCGTGTTGCATCGACGAGAGATCGACGCCCGGCGTCGCGGCGCCGATGCGATCGAGCGGCGTCTCCCGGGCGCGCCGGGCGGCGTCGACGATGACGGGCTCGAGCGCCGCCACGACCCGCTGGCCGTCCGTCTGGCCGAGCGGGATGAGCCGGATGCCCGCCGAGACCAGGCCGGAGCCGAAGGCGTGCAGGTACGCCGTCAGCGCCGGATCGAGGGGTATGCCGTGCGCGGCCGCGGCGAGCCCGACCGCGACAGGGAGCGACGCCTCGCCCGCGTGGCGCGCCGCGAACGCGTCGAGGCGAGGGTGCGGCCACGCGGCGCGGGTGATGGTGAGGAACGCGGCGCCCTGCTGCGCGCTCTCCAGCGCGAGCTCGCGGGTGCCCCGGAGCGCCGCCGCCAGCTCGGCCACCTCGTCGAGCTCGAGGTCCTGCTCCGCGCGGTAGGCGGCCGCGAGGAGCGCCGCGTCGACCTGGCCGGAGCCGTCGCCAAGGATCGTCGCGACCCACGCCCGGAGCTGCTCCGCCGTGCCGAGGAGGCCTGCCTCGACCGCCCACTCCAGCCCGTGGCTGTAGCTGAAGCCGCCGATCGGGTAGGCCGGCGACATCCAGCTCATCAGGCGGTAGAGCGCTCCCTCTCCCACGGCGATCACCCGCGTCGGCCCTCGCGATCGTGCTCATGGTCGTGGGAATGCCCGTGATCGTGGGAGTGCCCATGCTCATGGGAGTGCCCATGTTCATGAGAATGCCCATGCTCATGAGAATGCCCATGCTCATGAGAATGCCCATGACCGTGCCGCGACTGCCGATCGTACGCGCCGCGCTCCGGCGTGAAGGGCGCGCGGAGCGGCGCCGCCTCGGCGCCGAGCCCCCGGACCATGTCGACGATGACGTGATCGTGGCGGATGAGGATCCGCGCGCCGTCGAAGGCCGCCGGGATATGCCGGTTGCCTATGTGCCAGGCGATGCGGGCCAGGTCCGTCGCATGACGGCACGTGACAGCGACGAGCTCCTCGTCCGCGGCGCGGACCAGGAGCCAGGCGCCGTCCTCGAGGCGAAGGCCGTCCCCGTCGCCGAGCACTGTCGCCTCCGGAAGGTCGAGCAGGAACTCCCACCCTCCGTCGGTCGCGAGCCGGATCCGCCGGCGGTGCCGGTCGTCGTAGGCGAGCGTCACGCACGCCTCGGCGGCGGTCTCGGGCGTGCTCGTGCGGGGAATGACCTCGATGGCGCGTCGCATGTCAGTACAGGAAGTAGCGCTGGGCCATGGGGAGCACCTCCGCCGGCTCGCAGGTGAGCAGCTCGCCGTCGGCCTTCACCGTGTAGTGCTCCGGATCGACCTCGATGCGCGGCGTCTCGCTGTTGTGGATCATGCTCGCCTTCGAGATCCCGGACCGCGTGTTCTCCACAGCGAGCAGCGGGCGCGACAGCCCCGCCGTCGACGCGACCCCGCGCTGGAGCGACGCCTGGCTGACGAACAGCACCGAGCTCTCGATCGCGCTCCGGCCATACGCCGCGAACATCGGCCGGTAATGCACGGGCTGCGGCGTCGGGATCGCGGCGTTGGGATCGCCCATCGGCACCGTGACGATCGAGCCGCCCTTGAGCACCATGTCCGGCTTGACCCCGAAGAAGGCAGGCGACCAGATCACGAGATCGGCGAGCTTGCCGACCTCGACCGAGCCGATGTGCCGGCTGACGCCCTGGGCGATGGCCGGGTTGATCGTGTACTTGGCGACATACCGCTTGGCGCGGAAGTTGTCGTTGCCCGGGCCGTCCTTCGGCAGCTTGCCGCGCTGGCTCTTCATCTTGTGGGCGGTCTGCCAGGTCCGCAGCACGACCTCGCCGACGCGCCCCATCGCCTGGCTGTCGCTCGCCATGATGGAGATGGCCCCGATGTCGTGCAGGATGTCCTCGGCCGCGATCGTCTCCTTCCGGATGCGGCTCTCGGCGAACTTCACGTCCTCCGGGATCTCCTTCTTGAGGTGATGACAGACCATGAGCATGTCGAGGTGCTCGACGACAGTGTTCCGTGTATAGGGCCGGGTCGGGTTGGTGGACGCCGGGAGCACGTTGGGCTCCCCGACCAGCGCGATGACGTCGGGCGCGTGGCCGCCCCCGGCCCCCTCGGTGTGGAACGCGTGGATCGTCCGCCCCTTGAAGGCGCGGATCGTATCCTGGACGAAGCCGCTCTCGTTCAGCGTGTCGGAGTGGAGCGCCACCTGGACGTCGTACGCGTCGGCCACGGAGAGGCAGTTGTTGATCGCCGCGGGGGTGGTGCCCCAGTCTTCATGGAGCTTCAGCCCGCAAGCGCCAGCCTCGATCTGCTCGACGAGGGCAGCGGGCCGGCTCGTGTTCCCCTTGCCGAACAGGCCGATGTTGACCGGCAGCGCCTCGGCGGCCTGGAGCATGCGCCGGAGGTGGAAGGGGCCGGGCGTACAGGTGGTCGCGGCCGTGCCCGCCGCCGGTCCGGTGCCCCCGCCCATCAGCGTTGTCAGGCCCGAGCAGAGCGCCTCCTCGACGAGCTGCGGACAGATGAAGTGCACGTGCGTGTCGATGCCGCCGGCGGTGACGATCTTCCCGGCGCCCGCGATGACCTCGGTGCCGGGGCCGATGATGATGGTCACGCCGTCCTGCACGTCGGGGTTGCCGGCCTTGCCGATGGCGGCGATCCGGCCCTCCCGGATGCCGATGTCCGCCTTGACGATGCCCCAGTGGTCGAGGATGAGCGCGTTGACGATCACCGTATCGACGGCGCCCTCGGCCTGCGTCCGCTGGGACTGGCCCATGCCGTCGCGGATGACCTTGCCGCCGCCGAACGTGACCTCCTCGCCGTATCCCTGGAGGGCAGTGAGGTCCTGCTCGACCTCGATGAGGAGATCGGTGTCGGCGAGCCGCACCTTGTCGCCCACGGTCGGGCCGTACAGGCTCGCGTAGCTGGAATGAGAGATCGGATGGGGCATCGCCGGAGTCTCCTAGAGTGAGCCGTTGATCTTGCCCTGAAAGCCCACGACGACGCGGGCGCCGCCGAAGGCCACGAGCGGCACGTCCTCGCACGTCTCGCCCGGCTCGAAGCGCCTCGCGGTGCCGGCCGGGATGTCGAGCCGCATGCCGCGCGCCTTCTCGCGGTCGAAATGGAGCGCCTCGTTGACCTCGTAGAAATGGTAATGGCTGCCGACCTGGATCGGCCGATCGCCGGTGTTCTTGACCGTGATCGTGGCGACCGGCCGGCCCACGTTGAGCTGGAGGTCGGCTTGCCCCGCGGGGGTGATGATCTCTCCGGGAATCATGGATGCTCCTCCTCGCCTCTACGCCTTATCCTGGGGCGCCGCGTGAATCCCGAGCCGCGGGCCGATAGGGTTGTGGACCGTGACGAGCTTCGTGCCGTCGGGGAAGGTCGCCTCGACCTGGACGTCGTGGATCATCTCGGCGACGCCCTCCATCACCTGATCCAGGAAGATCACGCGCGCGCCTCGGCTCATCAGGTCCTCGACCGAATGGCCGTCGCGGGCGCCCTCGAGCACGAAGTCGGAGATGAGCGCGATCGCCTCCGGGTAATTGAGCTTGACGCCGCGCTCGAGCCGCCGGCGCGCGACCATCGCGGCGACGGAGATCAGCAGTTTGTCCTTCTCTCGGGGGGTGAGATTCATCGACTCCTCCTCAGATCGACCAGAACCGCGGCATGCGCGCCGGATGGCCCGAGCGCGCCGCCCTGAGCCACGAGACAAGATCGGTGAGATCGCGGCGCACGTGCGCCGGCTCCGCGCCGAGCGCCCGGGCCACGAGCACGCCGCCGACGAGCGTGGCGCCCGCGCGGGACGCCCCGCGGGCGAGCCGCGCGCGCGCCTCGTCGACCCAGGCGGCCGCGTCGTCGGCGACGAGCAGCGCGAGCCCCGCCGCGGTGGCGCCGCCGAAGCCGGCGGGGCTCGCGATCTGCGCGGCGAACTCGCCGGAGAGGGCGAGCGCGTCGGCCCACACGAGGCGCCCTCCGCGCCGGACGCGCCAGACGTCGTGCAGCGCGCCGGCCGTGAAGCGCTCGCCGCGGGCCAGGCGGCCGAAGACGGTGAGGTCGAGCGCGAGGAGGCTCCCGCCCGGGTCGACGTCGAGGTCGACGCGCCGCTCGAGGTGGGCGTTGTTGAACAGGATGGTCTCGCGGGGCAGCCACTCGAGCGCGGCGCCCGCCTCGACGCGGAGACGGAACGAGAGGCGGCTCGGGGCGCCCAGCGACGGGTAGATCTTCTCGGCGGCCTGGCTCGTCACGGTGGCGGTGGCGCCGCGGCAGGCCTCGACCGAGACGCGGAGGACGTCGCCTCCGGCCATGCCGCCGGATGTGGTGATGAACACGCCGAGGAGCGGCTCGTCCGGCTCTTGCCGCGGGAAGAGCATGCGGCACGGGGCGCGGTGGGCGAGGTGCACAGCCCTGGTGCGGTCGTGATGCTCGAAGCGGACGTCGAGGAATCCGTTGTCCCGCTGCAGACCCAGGCGGTGCTCGGGGTGATCGGTCGGGTCAGCCATGGGGAACCCTTGTCGCTTGTGCGCAAGCATCTTACCCCGCCGCGGTGAGGTGCTCGTCGATCCGGCTTGGGGCTTGTACTCCAGCCAACGCAGCGCTGTCCATGGAACTTTGCCCTCCCGGTGATGGCCTGACCCGACCCAGGTTGGTGGTGGCCCGACCCGACCCAGGTTGGTGGGCGACCCGACCCAGGTTAGGCGACCGGTGTGACCCGACCGAGGTTGGGGCGACCCGACCCAGGTTAGGCGACCGGTGTGACCCGACCGAGGTTGGGCCAACAGCAGCGAGGTTGGGCGAACATCAGCAGCCCAGGTCAAGGCTACCTGGCGGGATCGGCGGAACACCCTGGCGGCCGCCACCCACGGAGCGCTCCCAATGTTCGAAATGCCCCACCAGGACGGCCGGCACGCCGTTTGATGATGTGTAACGGCCATGAGCCAGCCCCGCAATATTGCCCCCGGCGCCACCTACCTGCTCACGCGTCGCGTCCTCCGCAGGCACCTCCTCTTCCGCCCCGACGCGGCCATCACCCAGTTCCTGATCTACGCCCTCGCGGTCTCGGCGCGCCGCTACTGCATCGAGGTCCATGCGCTCTGCGCGATGTCATCGCATCTGCACATCGTCGTCACCGATGCGAACGGCGTCCTGCCGCGCTTCCTGCAATTTTTCCACCGTATCGTCGCGCTCGGCACCAAGGTGCTCCGCGGGTGGGAAGGGCCGGTATGGGACCACGAAGGCACGAGCGTTGTGCGGCTGCTGACACACGCGGCGGTGGTCGAGAAGATCGCCTACGTTCTCGCGAACCCTGTGGCCGCTGGCCTGGTGGGCCATGCGCGTGAGTGGCCGGGCGCCAAGGTGGATGTTTGCGAGATCGGCCGCGGCGAGCTACGCGCGACACGTCCCGTGGCGTATTTTGACCCGGAGAACCCGCAATGGCCGGAGCAAGTGACGCTCCAGCTCGCGCTGCCGCCCACCGTCGAGCAAGACAGCGCGGAGGGCTTCCGTCATGCGGTTGCCGCCGAGCTCGA
Source organism: Sorangium cellulosum (assembly GCF_001589285.1). GTDB lineage: Bacteria > Myxococcota_A > Polyangia > Polyangiales > Polyangiaceae > Sorangium > Sorangium cellulosum_G. The sequence continues at coordinate 19,533 of NZ_JEMA01000458.1, forward strand.
GCGCTACGAAGCGCAGGCACATGCGGAGGCACATCGGCAAGGGTTGCGCTTCTTGGGCGCCGAGAGCGCCAGCAAGGTCTCCCCCTACGAGCGAGCCACGACCTTCGAGGCGATCCGCGATCGCAATCCGACATTCGCGGTGGGCCGTGAGCAGCGTGATACGTGGAGAATCGCAGCCTCCGCTGTTCGGGCATTTCGCGCCACGTACCGCGCCGCGCTCGAACGATGGCGTGCTGGTGTACGCAGCGCCGTATTCCCGGGGGGTACGTGGTGGATGCGCATATTTCACGGCGTTCACGTGACCGACGCTGTGCTCACACCGATGTAGTCTCGGCGCGGGTTCAGTACAGCGAGACGGGCAAGAGGGCGCGGCGTCGACGCGCGCTCTTGGGGGACGTGCGCTCCGAGAAGGCTAAGCGGGCGAAGGATCATTCACGCGCGCTGCGCGAATGGGCTCACTTCGTGCTGCACCGAGCGTGGAGGAAGCGGGGCTCAACCTGACCCGGGTTGCGGTTGCCGAGTTGCCGACCCCGGGTCGAATGGCTGGTAGCTCAACCCGATCGGGTTTCCCACCCCAGATCGGATGGCTTGCGGCTGCACGGATCGAGCTGCCGAACCCCGAGCTGCCGAACCCCGGTCGAGCTGCCGAACCCCGGTCGAGCTGCCGAACCCCGGTCGGGTTGGACCGTGGGCTGGTCGGGTGGACCGTGGACTCAACCCGGGTCGGGTGGCTCAACCCGGGTCGGGTGGCTCAACCCGGGTCGGGTGACTCAACCCGGGTCGGGTGACTCAACCCGGGTCGGGTGACTCACAACCCGGGTCGGGCGACTGCAACCCGGGTCGGGTGACTGCAACCCGGGTCGGGTGACTCCGTCCCGGAGCTCACGGCCCGGGCGGTGCGTCCCAGAGCGCCACGAGGCGCGCGTAGCCGCGGAAGCCGATCGACGTGGCGCGCTCCGGCGGCTGCTCCGGATCGAGGCGCAGGTTGGGCAGCCGCGCGAGGAGCCGCTCGAGCGCGACGCGGGCCTCCAGCCGGGCGAGCGGCGCGCCCAGGCAGAAGTGCGCGCCCCGGCCGAAGCTGAGGTGGCGGTCGGCGTTCGGCCGGCACGGTTCGAACGTCGCCGGCTCGCTGAACAGGCTCTCCTCGCGGTTGGCCGCGCAGGCAGCGAGCTGGAGCGTCGCGCCCGCCGGGATCGTCACGCCGCCCAGCTCGACCTCCACCGTCGTCCGGCGGCTTATCCAGAGCACCGGCGCGTCGATCCGCAGCGCCTCCTCGACGACGTGCCCGATCAGCCCCCGGTCCGCGCGCGCCGCGGCGAGGAGCGCCGGGCGCTCCAGCAACGGCACAAGCGCGTTGCCGATCAGGTGCAGCGTCGTCTCGTGCCCGGCCATGATGAGCTGCATCGGCACGGCGATCAGCTCCTCCTCGCTGAGCCGCGCGTCGTCGTCGAGGTGCGCCTGGATCAGCGCCGAGAGCAGATCGTCGCCCGGGCGGCGCCGGCGCTCCGCGATCACCTCGGCGAAGTAGCGCTGGAACGCCGCCAGCCCCCGCGCCGCCTCGATGAGCTGCTCGACGGGCTCCACGTTCCACACGAGCCGGATCCAGTCGTCGGACCAGCGCTTCAGCCGGGCGATGTCCGCGCGCGGCATGCCGAGCATGTCGCCGATCACGAACGACGTGAACGGGAACGCGAAGCGCGGGACCAGGTCGGCCCTGCCGTCGGCGACGAAGCCGTCGATCAGCCCGTCGGTGATCGCCTGGATCTCCGGCTCCATGGCGGCGATCCGCTGCGCGGAGAAGCCCTTGCTGAGCAGCCCGCGGAGCCGCGTGTGATCGGGCGGGTCGGTCGTGAGGAGCGTCGGCAGCCGCGCGTCGGCGTCCCCGAGCAGCGCGACGATCTCCGGCGCCAGCGGGGTCCTCGGGCTCATCAGGTATTTCGACGAGAAGCGCTCCGTGTCGCGCAGCACCGCCAGGATGTCCTCGATGCGCGTGACCATCCAGCAGTTCGCGGACGCGTTGAAGAAGACGGGCGCAGCGCGGCGGGCCTGCGCATAGAGCGGGTACGGATCGGTGATGTGCTCGGGGCTGAAGAGGTTCTCCGCGGCGAGGGCGGCGCGCAGCGCGTCGGGTTCGGTCATGCTGAAGATCTCCTCTGCGTGGGCGAAAGGGTGACGGAGCTCGTCCCGGCGCCGGAGAGCCCGGCCCGTGGACTGTCCAAAGCGCATCTCTTGTGATCTACATCACCCGGAGCTGTGTTCGCCAGCGTCTGGTACAAGGGCCGGACGCGCCGACCGCCTGGATGCCAGGCACGCCGGGAGACCTCCGAACTTGCCGTCTTCGCCCCCTGGCTCCACCTCGCCCCGCTCCCCGGAGAGCTCTTCCGCCCCCGGCGCGCCGGCGCGCGCGCGGCGCTCCTGGGCGGGGTGGGCGGGCTTCTCCGGCCTGCTGCTCCTGGCCATCCTCGTGCCCTTCTTCCTCTTCGCGGACCGACTCGAGGCGGCGGCCCGGGGGCTGCTCGCGTCGCCTCCCCCGGCCGCCGCGACGGCGCTCGTGCTCGCGGGGTTGCTCGCGGGCGACGTGCTCCTGCCGGTCCCGTCGAGCTTCGTGAGCACGGCGGCGGGCGGGCTGCTCGGCTTCTGGCGCGGGACGGCGGTGTCCTGGGCGGGCATGATGGCGGGCTCGGCGCTCGGGTACGCGCTCGGCGCGCGGGCCGGGGCGCCGGCGCTCCGGCGGATGGTGGGCGAGGCGGAGCTCGCCCGCCTCGCGCGGGCCGCCGAGCGGCACGGCCCCTGGTTCCTGCTCCTCTTCCGCGGCGTGCCGGTGCTCTCCGAGGCCTCGGTCGTCTTCGCCGGCGCAGGCCGCATGCCGCGCCGCGCGTTCTTCGCGGTCACCGCCCTGGCGAACCTGGGCATCTCGGCGACCTACGCGGGGCTGGGCGCCTCCGCCGCGCGGCTCACGTCGATCCTGCTGCTGTTCGCGGGGATCGTGCTGCTTCCCGCGCTCGCGCTGCTGGTGATCGTGCGCCTGCCGGAGCGCTGGCGCCGGGCGGCGCGGGAGCGCGGGGCGCCGCCGCGATGAGCCGCTCCTGGCGAGCGTCCTTGCGGCCCGCGCGCCTTGGGGAATGCTCCTTACTACCCCCGAGCAAAGCGCACACGCGCTCGCCATGTGGGATGGCAGGAGCACCTGATGGGCTGGCTCGCCTGCGGTGGTACCTGCCCGTCTCGACGCGCCGAAGCCGCACGTTTACGCTCGCCGGATGGGTTTCATCGCCAGCTTCCTCATCGTGTACGGGGTCGCCGGGGTGGTGCTGGGCGTCGCGTTCGCGATCGCGATCGGGCGCTGCATCCACCACCAGCGGCGCTCGCAGGTCGCCGCCTATGCGCGGAGCCCTTCGGCCTCGCCGGACGCGATGCGCGAGGGGTTCGCCCTGCTCCGCGGCGAGGTGGGCGCGGACGACGCCGCGCCCGACGCCGCGGTGATCGCGGTCGAGATCCCGGGCGGCGGCCAGAGCGTCCCGGGCGCCACGCCGGGCACGTGGGACACCCGGGCGCGCGCGTTCTCGCTCCGGCTCCCCTCGGGGGCCGCGGTGCGCGTCGAGCCGGCGAGCGGTCGTTTGACCCTCGACACGACCTTCGTGCCGGCGAGCCGCGGCGGCGCCTTCATCTACAGGTCCGAGGTCCGCCCCGGCGACGCCATCTACATCGCGGGCTCCGTGCGCCGCGAGATCGACCCCAGCGCCGCCGGCAAGGGGTACCGCGACGCGGCGCAGGCCTGGGTGCTCCGCGCGCCCGCGCACGGCAACCTCTGCGTCTCCTCCGACACGGTCATCGCCCACCACGCCCGGCGCGCGCGCTTCCACCGCGCCTGGGCCGTCGCCCTCGGCGCGGCGCTCACCGCGCTCCACCTCGGCCTGTTCCGCGCGTTCCACGCGGACGTCCTCGGCGCCCTCGGCCCGGCCGGCGACGTCGGCGTCGGCCCCGCCGGCGGCATCGGCATCGGCCCGGCCGCGCTCGCGCTCTTCTTCGTCGGCGCCGTGGCGCTCGCGTACCGTACCCTCGCCGAGCAGACGTCTCCCTGGACCGAGCTCCGCGTGGAGCGGCCCCGGACCGCGTGAGCTCGACGAGCGAGGAACCATGAGCACCCAGGGGCATGATGACGCGATGTCGGCCGAGAACGCGCGCCTGCGGGCCCGGATCGAGGAGCTGGAGCGCCGGCTCGGCGAGGCCGCGCCGCAGCAAGCCACGCCGCCGCCGGCCGCGCAGGCTTCCGCGAGCGAGCCTCGCATCCCCTTCGAGGCGGTCTTCGAGCTGCTGCCGATGCCCGTCTTCGTCTACCGCACCGACGGGGTGGTGGCCGCGGTGAACGAGGTCTGCTGCACCTGGTACAAGACCCCGCGGGAGTACCTGGTCGGCAAGTACAACATGCTGCAGGACCCCGAGGTTGTATCGAAGGGCTTCGCGGAGCCGTTCCTGCGCGCGGTCGCCGGCGAGACGGTCACGCTCCCGGCGATACCCTATGTGATCAAGCACGAGGTCCACGAGGACCTGGGCCGCTGGTGCTGGCTCGAGGTGACCTACCTGCCGCTCCGGGACGAGACCGGGGTGAGGTTCGTCATGGCGGTGGTCCGCGACGTCTCGGCGCACCGGGAGGCCGAGGCGCAGCAGCGCCGGAGCGCCGCGCTGCTGCAGAGCATCATCGAGAACGCGCCCCTGCTCATCTACGCGGTGGACGCCGAGGGCCGCTACACCGTCGCGAACCGCCTGGTCGAGGCGGCGGCCGGCAAGCCCCGGAGCGAGCTCATGGGGCGGATGCCGAGCGAGTTCCTGCCCGGGGACACCGCCGCTCGGTTCGCCGCGCAGGACCGCGAGGCCATGGACTCCAGCGCGCCGATCGCCGTCGAGGACCGGGTCGAGATGCTCGACGGCACGCACGTGTTCATCACCACGAAGTTCGCTCTCCGCGACGACGACGGCAAGGTGACGGGCGTCTGCGGCATCTCGGCGGACATCACCGAGCGCGTGCGGGCCGAGGAGCACAACCTCCGGCTGCAGGAGCAGATGTTCCGCGTCCGCGAGGACACGCTCCGGTCGATCTCCACGCCGCTCCTGCCCATCGCCCCCGGCGTCCTCGTGGTGCCGCTCGTCGGCAAGATGAGCCGCGAGCGGGCCGATCTGGTCATCGAGGCGCTCCTCGACGGGATCTCGAGCCAGCAGGCGAGGATCGCGATCCTGGACGTCACCGGCATGCCGGAGGCGGGGGCCGAGGTGACGGACGCGCTGATCCGGGCTGCCCGGAGCGTGCGGCTGCTCGGGGCCGAGATCGTGATCACCGGGGTCCGGCCGAGCGTGGCCCGGTCGCTGGTCCAGCTCGAGGCCAACCTCGGCGGCATCGTCACCCTGGGGACGCTGGAGCGGGGGGTCGCCTACGCGCTCTCC
>NZ_JEMA01000459.1 GCF_001589285.1 Sorangium cellulosum
CAGGGCGGCGGGGTGGCGGCGCAGTGCAGCGATCTCGAGAATCAGGCGTCGCCGGGAGATGTGGTCTTTCGCATCACGAACCAGCGGGCCGTACCGGTGTACTACGATGATAACCGCGAGTGCACCAGAGCCTTCACCGTCAGCGAGGGCGAAGCTCCACGGAAACAGCCCTATCTGACAGGGTGGTCGACCTGTGGCTGGCACATGGAGAACGACGGCATGGGCCCGGCGGATTGCATCACGGAGGAGCTCAGCACCCTCGATCCCAACAGCACCCTCGAGCTCACGTGGGACAGGTTGGTCTTCGAGCGGCGCGATCTGCCCGCCGAGTGCCGAGGAGGACCCGATTCGCCCGCGTTGTGCAGCCAGCTCGTCGCGATCGAGGCAAGCACGCTGACCGTGCACCTTCGCTTCTGGAGCGGGCAAGATTGCTCCGGTGGCGAATGCTCCCCGACCGGAGAGGAGACCAAGGAGCAGACCTTCTCCTTCCCCGTCGCGGGGCCGGTCGACATCACCATCGACTGACGGCCGCAGCGGCCGCGCGGAAGAGGTCAGTGCACCGGGGCGTGAATTTTGCTCATGCAGCGAGCGTGTCGCATGCGTTCAGCGGTTGAGCCCGCATGGCCCCGCGGGCGCTGGTCGCGGGGGCACGGGCGCGTCGTGCTAAGGTCCCCTCGTGCAGAAGGAAAAGGCCAGGCCGGGCGAGACGCTCATCGTGCGCAACAAGCGCGCGCGCTTCGATTACGACCTCGGCGACCGGTTCGAGGCGGGGATCGTCCTCAAGGGGAGCGAGGTGAAGATGCTCCGCGCCGGCAAGGCCGACCTGACCGACTCGTTCTGCACTGTCTCTCGGGGCGAGGTGTTCTTGCAAGGCGTGAGCATCGCCGAGATGTCCGGCGCGGCCTTCGGCCACCTGCCGAAGGGCGCGCGCAAGCTCCTCCTCCACCGGCGCGAGATCGAGCGCATCGATCTGTCGATCGCCCGCGAGGGGATGACCGCCGTCGCTACCCGGCTGTACTTCAAGTGCGGTCTGGCCAAGGTCGAGATCGCGCTGGCGAGGGGGAAGAAGATCTACGACAAGCGCGAGGCCATCAAGGCGCAAGACGCCGAGCGCGAGGCGCGCGCCGTCGTGGTGCACGGACAGCGACGGTACGGACGCGCGTGACGCGCAGGGCGAGCTCGCGGATGGACAGCGCGGGCGTCGAACGCGGGCCAGAGCCCCACCCCTCACGGTGGAGCTCCGGCCCCGGGCCGGCTCACCTCAGGTAGTCGGCGATCGCGTCGTACCAGACGCCCGCCATCCGGGCGTAGCCCGCCTGATTGGGGTGGACCTGGTCGCCGAGCTCGGACGTGGGGAAACCCGTGAACTGATCGGCGAAGATGATGTGCGCGCCCGCGCTGGCGCGCTCCTCGACCAGCCCGGGGATGGTGGCGTTGTACGCGTCGACCGAGCCTGGGGAGAACGGCAGAGGGATGATGTTGCTCACGACGATCAGCGCATCGGGCGCCTCGGCGATCAGCTCGTCCAGGAGAGCGGCCAGGCGGGTGTTGGCGCCATTGGCCTCTCGCACCATGTCATTGGTGCCCGCGTGGAGCAGCACGATGTGCGGCGCGTCTCTGAGCGCCGGGGTCGGCACGCGATTGGCGATCTGCTGGATGGTCTCTCCGCTGATCCCCTCGTGATTGCGGGGGAACGGCGCGCCATCGACCATCGTGGGGCCGTTCATCGCCTGCGTGCCCGTGAAGGTGATCTCGTGGCCGTCTTGCCGGGCCAGGCGGAAGAGCTCGACCCGGTACCCGCCGTCGAAGCCGAGACCGAAGGTGATCGAGTCGCCGAGGGGCAGGACCTTGCAGGGGCCCGTCTCGGGGCAAGGCTGGAACCCTGTTGCGGGAGAACCCCCAGTCCCGCCGGAGCTGCTGGACGTCGCGCCCCCGGACGGGTCCCCACCGGCGCCGTCCCCGCCGGTGCCCGTCGCGCCGCTCCCCGTGGGCGCCTGCCCACCCGAGCCGACGGTCCCCGTGCCGCCCGGTCCACCCGTTGTCGAGGCGCCTTCCGAGACCCCACTCCCGCTCGTCGGGGCGCCGCCGGAAGACGCGCCTCCGGACCCGCCGGAGCCGTCGGTCGACCCATCAGGAGCGCTGGAGCAGGCCAGGGAACCGACAAGGAGAAGGCTCGCGAGGGGGATCCCGCGGACCAAGGTGCCAGAGACAGCACGGCGGACGAAGCGCGAAGAGGTCAAGGGCAACATGGATGCAGAGCTCCCGGTCATGGTTGACCGATAGGGTGAATGTTTACGTCTCGAACAGAAGATCGACGGCGCTTGGAGCCATTCCACGCTGCCCGCCCGACCTCTGCGAGGAAGTGGGGGAACGGTACGAGGCGTCCGCGGAGACGTCGTTCAAGTTCTCGGCGTAGCTTTTCAGGATCTCGGCGCGCGACATGGATCCGCGCGACGCAAGCCAGCCGAGGTGCGCGCTGGGGCACGCCCGGTGCAATATCCGTGCAAGAAAGGCTTGACCCCTTGTTCCTCGACGTCGACGATGTTCTGGGGCGACCCCGAGCATGACCGCGGAGTTTTCAGCGAAGTACGGGTCGGCGCTCACCGGATCGGACTGGGTGGGGCTGCCTCTCCGGATCGGGCACGTGCCCGAGAGCGGCCGGCTCGAGAGCCTCTCGAACGCGTCGGATGCGGTCCTGGTCTGGGCGGGAGGCCCCTCGCAGGTCGACATTCGCTTCGTGGAGCCGACCTCGGGAGAAGTCCGGGAGCATTCCTTCGAGCGGCTCTCGGGCATGATGGACCTCTTGCCGCGGAAGACCACGCTTCAGAGCGTCGATTGGCGGGGGCGGCCGTCGGTGTGTACGTCGGTGAACTTTCCCGAGGCGTCCATGCGGGCTCTTTGTTCGTCTCCGTCCGCCGTCCTGGTTCCGGAGCGTGGCCCGCGGTTCGGTCTTGTCGACGCCCATGTGGTCGACCTGGTTCATCGCCTGCAGGCGCAGGCCGTGGGGCAGGAGTACCTGGGTGCCGTCTACGTGCAGTCGCTCTCCCTGGCGCTGGCTTCCTACCTCACGGCCCGGTACGGAGCGGGGGCCAGGGCGGAGATCGCGCTGCGCACAGCGAGCCTCTCGGCCAGCCAGCGCACCCAGATCGAGAAGTTCGTGGACGGCGAGCTTTCCTCGAACTTCGGGCTCGTGGACCTGGCGGCGCTGGTCGGCTACTCGCCGGACCACTTCTCGCGCCTGTTCAAGCACGCCTTTCACCAGAGCCCCTATCAGTACGTACTCTCACGCCGCATCGAAAGGGCGATGACAATGCTCCGGGACGAGCGGCTGTCCATCGCCGAGATCGCTCTGGCCTGTGGCTTCTCCAACCAGGGGCACCTCACGACGGCGTTCAAGCGTCGTACGGGGACGACGCCCGGCGCGTATCGAAGGAAGTGAACGCCGGCCGGCCGCCGCTGGACACCGCGGAAGGGGAGGGGCGCCAGGACAGGGGATCGACGAGGCGACGGTCCTGCGGGCGCACCGCGGCCGTTCAGGCCTGTCATCGACAGAGGAGGGCTGTGCCGTCCGGCCATGGCCCCGGGCGTCCACCGAGCGTGCGGGCACGTGCGTGCGTGCGCGCACGCCCCGTGCGCTCGCACCGCCGGATTTCCCAAAAAACTCCGGCATTTCGCCCCCGCACACCGTGGCCCACCCCGTGCTTGGGCCGAGGTTGACCCGCGGCGTGATGCGACCCGCTGTCGCCACGCCCCCTGCTGGCCGAGGCGTACCCGCCCGGCGCGGTCCCGCAGGACTGACGCCTGGCTCGCCCGTGCCGCCAAGGAGAGCTCCGCGATGCCCAACGATGACGACCGCTTGGTTCCGAGCAGCATGTCTCCGCGGACCCTCCGGCATTACGACCGGGTGTCCCGCACCGTGATCGATACAGCGCCCCCGCAGCCGGGAGAGCTCGACGTCGCCCCCCGGAGCTCCGGCGAGGGCGGCGCCTGGCTCCGGCGAATCACCCTCGGCGCCGCCGGCTGGATCGGCACGAGCCACGCCGCCTTCTGCATCCCCCTCGTCACCTTTGTTGCGCTGCTCACCGTTCTTGTCTTCCGGCCTCGCCATCTCGCAGCGACCGTCGCGGTCGATCTCCACCTCCCCTCGGAAGGGGCGATCCCCGCAGAGAAGCCCGTGCCGGGCAGGAAGCTCGACTGCAAGGAGGACCTCGTGTGGTGCTTCCGGTACGGCGCCACGGGCACGGAGTTCGGCGGCGGAGTCCCTTACTGGATCTTCCGCGTGATGCCGAAGATCTTCGAGGACGAGTTCAAGGGGGGCGGTTACGAGCGCTTCGGCTTCGGCGACGACGACACCACCTATTACACGTCGCGCCCGGTGGGCCGCGGGCTCGTCCTCGCCGACTCCACCCTGCACGTCCCGCTGCTGCGCACCAGCTTTGCGCTGAAGCGCGTCGCCATCAACTGCTCGGGGTGCCACCGCGGCGAGTACCTGAGCGCCGACGGCGAGGTCGCCCATGTCGACGGGATGCCGAACCACACAGCCGACCTCCAGGGATTCAAGCGCTTCTTCTCGCGCGCCTTCCTGGACGAGCGCATGACCGGCGAGCGGCTCATCGAGGAGATCAACGCCGCGCTCGACGAGGAAGGTGCGCCCCCGCTCACCGTCCGCGAGCAGCTCGTCTACCGGGTCATCCTCGCCGAGCTGAAGCAGCGGGGTCGCGCGGCTGTCAGCGCCTGGATGGACCTCCGCCCCGACAACGGCCCGGGGCGAATCGACCCCTTCAACGCGGTCAAGCTCGAGGTCCTCGGCGCGCCCGACGACAGGACCGCAGCCCAGATCGACTTCCCCTCGCTGTGGAACCAGCGCGAGGAGATTCGCCCCTGGCACCACGTCGACGGCAACACCAGGAGCTCCATGGCCCGCAACCGCGGCTCGGCCATCGGCGTCGGCGCCGTCGCGCTGTCGCTCCACAAGGACAACGTCGACGCGATCGGGCGCTGGCTCGACCGGGACCTCCCGGCGCCGGAATACCCCTTCACGGCGCCCCCGCCCGAGCGGGCGGCGCGCGGCCGCGCGCTCTTCGTCGTGCACTGCGCCTCGTGCCACGGGCTCTACGACCGGCAGACGCGGACGGTCGCGCAGGTCGCGGGCAGCCGTTACATGCAGCGCGTCGATGTGGGGACCGATCCGGAGCGCTCCAGGGCGTTCATGAAGCGGGCCGCCGACGCGCTCAACGCGTTCGGTGAGCGGCGGCACCTCTGGGAGAAGGACGCGTTCCGCCCGGTCCAGGCGGCGGGCGAGTACCTCGCCGGCCCGCTCGACGGGATCTGGGCGCGCGCCCCCTACCTCCACAACGGCGCGGTGCCCACGCTGGGCGACCTGCTCAAGCCGCCCGCGCCGCCCGGCGAGCTCGATCCGGAGGAGGCGCAGGCGTTCCGGCCGAGGCAGTTCCACCGGGGCAGCCGGCGCTTCGACGAGCAGAACGTCGGCTGGCTCTCGACCGAGCCGATGGAGGGAGAGCGCGCGCTCTTCCTCTACCGCACCGTCGACGCCAACGACGATCCGATCCCGGGCAACAGCAACGCGGGGCACACGTACGGCACCGGCCTCCCGCCGGCAGACCGCGAGGCCCTCGTCGACTACCTCAAGACCCTTTGAACGAACCGGACCCAAGGAGCACAGCCATGTTCCCCCTCCTGGAAACCGCGCTCGCGTTCGCGCTGATCATGCTCACCGCGAGCCTGTTCGTGAGCGCGGTCGTGCAGGTGATCATCAACGTCGGGCGTTACCGGTCCTGCGTCCTCATCCACATGCTGCGATCGCTGATCCACGGGTTCCGCACGTTCCACAGGGACCCCGAGGTCGTCGACCCGGTGACCGGGCGCCCGGCGCAGGACGCGCTCTCCAGGAGCGAGGCCTGCGAGATGCGCTTCGTGCACGAGGTGCTCGCGGATCCGGTCCTGCACGCGCGCAGCGCGAAGCTCGCGGCCGGGTCGGACCCCGCGCGGCTCGCGCTCCTCGTCGAGTACATCGACGCCGACGACCTGATCACCATCGCCGCCGGCGCGTCGGTGGCGGTCGACGCGGAAGGGCGTGAGCGCCTGCTGCCCGGCCGCTGGGTGAGCTGCGGCCAGGGCGGCGCCGTCGAGACGAAGCGTTACGCCACGCTCGAGCAGTTCTCCGCCTACGTGCGCCGCTGGTTTCCCACCCTCGAAGGGACGGCGTCACAGACGTTCAAGCAGCGCGCGCGGCAGCTCACCCTCCTCGTCTCGATGATGGTGGTCCTCCTCTTCAACTTCGACGGGTTCCGGGTGCTCGCCCGGCTCCACGAGAACGGCGCCTCGCGCGCGCGGGTCGTCGCGCAGGCGGACACCGTGATGATCACCGCCGACCGCCTGGGCGAGCGCCCGTCCACGCAGCGCCCGCCGGACGAGCTCCGCGACGCCACGCTCGAGGATTTCCGGCTCGAGATGCAGAAGACGGCGACCCTGCTCGACGAGGCGAGCCTCGGCATCGGCTGGCAAGAGAGCTGGATCGTCCAGCGGTTCTGCGCGTACCGCGGCGACAGCCCCGCTGCCTCGCCGACGGCGCTCCAGCTCCTGCGCGACACGCTGTTCTGGCTCGCCGGGCTCGCGTTTACGTGCGGGATGCTCTCCCTGGGCGCGCCCTTCTGGGTCACCACCTTCTCGCAGCTCATCCAGTTGCGCAACGAGGTGCAGCGCCGCAAGCGGCAGGAGAGCGCGTCCGGCGCGAAGCCCGCGAGCGGCCCCCTGGCGCTCCCCGCGCGCGAGCGCGCCGTCGCGAGGCCTTCCTGAGGCTCCCAACGACAGAGAGGATCCTGGTCATGAACACGAGGCTCGATCTCAACGAGGAGTGCCCGCCGCCCGGCGAGGAAGACTGCGTTCGACGGCTCACCGAGATGATGAAGCGCAGCTACGAGCGAGCGTATCCGGCGGGCGAGTCGCCGGCGCTCCGCGGCGTGCACCCGAAGTCGAACGGCTGCGTGAGGGCCCATTTCATCATCGATGACGGCCTGCCCGACGAGCTCCGGCAAGGCGTCTTCCGGGAGCCGCGCGTCTACCCGGCGTGGGTCCGCTTCTCGTCGACCTCCTCGCGCGTCCAGTCGGACATGCGGCGCGACTCGCGCGGCATGTCGATCAAGCTGCTCGACGTCCCGGGGGAGAAGATCCTCGACGGCGAGAAGGACGCGACGACGCAGGATTTCCTGATGGCGAACACGGACGTGTTCTTCGCGCGGAGCGTGGCGGACTACGCCGCGCTCATGACGGCCACGAGCGCGGGCAAGCCCCTCTCGTTCTTCTTCTCGTGCAGCCCGCCCCGCCTCCGGCTGCGCGAGCTCATGAATTACCTCTCCGTCATGCGCAAGCCGTTGAAGAACCCCTTGCACGCCCGCTACTGGAGCCAGACGCCGTTCCGGCTGGGGGAGCGGGCGATGAAGTTCTCCGTCGTCCCGCGGCCCTGCGGCGCGCCCTGGGTCGATGTCGAGCCGGGCGACGACGCGCTCAAGCAGGCCGTGGCGCGGCAGCTCGAGCGGGGGGACTGGATGTTCGACTTCCTCGTGCAGCTCCAGACGCACCCGACGCGGACGCCCATCGAGGACCCGACGATCCGCTGGAGCGAGGACGTGGCGCCGTTCCACAAGGTCGCGACGATGGTGATCCCGGCGCAGCGCCTCGACCAGCCGGGACGGGCCGAGTTCGAGGAGAACCTCTCGTTCACGCCCTGGCACGCCCTGCCGGCGCACCGGCCGCTCGGCGGGCTGAACCGCGCCCGGCGCGCTGTCTACGAGGTGATATCGAAGCTCCGCCACGAGAGGAACGGCGTTCGCCGCGAGGAGCCGAGGGCCCTCCGCCCGTGGCGCGGGCGCGCGCCGTCGAGCGAGCACCCGGCGCGGCCCGGGTGCGCGTGAGGGGCGCGCGCACGGCGCGGCCCGGGTGCGCGTGAGATCGTCACCCAGCCTCCCCGCCCGCGCCCGAGGGCCGGGCAGGACCGGCGCGCAGCGCGGCTGCCCGCGTCGCACACCGCGTCGTACGGCGCGGGCTGACACGACGCCCCGGAACGTTACCGATGTCGGTGCCCCCCTGAAGTGATAAACTCACGTTCCGGAATTTTCATCCGTGACGTCCTCCACGACCTTGACCGAGCCCAGCCTCCTGTGGGACCGGAACGACCAGGAGCCGCCCCCGGAGCTCCTTCACCTGGTCATCGCCTGGTCGCGCGAGGAGCCGAGCCGCCTGGGGGAGGCGGCGCTCGTCGAGGGGCGATGCGTGCTCGGCCGCGGCGGGCCGCAGTCGCAGGACGGCGCGCCGCGCCTCACGTTCCACAGGCAGCGCCCGATGGGCTGGGCCGCGATGCCGCCGCTCGAGGGGCCGCGGATCTCGCGCCTCCAGCTCGAGATCGAGCCCACCCAGGACGGGCTGCTCGCGGTCCGATCGGTCGGCCGCTGCCCCCTCCTCATCAACGGCCTGCCCGCGACGCAAGGCCTCCTGAAGGCCGGCGACACGCTGACGTTGCAGAACGCCCTGGTGCTGCTCGTCGTGCGGCGGCGGTGGAGCCTCGAGGTGATCCAGTCGCTCCGCGAGGCGCCGCGGTTCTCGTTCGGCGACGCCGACGCCCACGGGATCGTCGGAGAGAGCCCGGCCGTGTGGGCGCTGCGCGGCAGTCTCGCGTTCGCGGCGCAGTCCGGCAACCACGTGCTCGTGCGCGGCGAGAGCGGCGCCGGGAAAGAGCTCGCCGCCCGCGCCATCCACGCGCTCTCGCGCCGGCGCGCGGGCGTGTTCGTCGCGCGCAACGCCGCGACCTTCCCCGAGGGCCTCGTCGACGCCGAGCTGTTCGGGACGGCCAGGGGCTACCCCAACGCCGGCAGCCCCGAGCGCCCCGGGCTCATCGGCGAGGCGGACGGCGGCACCCTCTTCCTCGACGAGATCGGCGAGCTCCCGGCGCACCTGCAGGCCCACCTGCTGCGCGTGCTCGACCGGGACGGCGAGTACCAGCGGCTCGGCGAGCCGCGCGTGCGCCGCTCGGATCTGCGCGTCATCGCGGCGACGAACCGCCCGGCCGAGTCGCTGAAGCACGACTTCTCCGCCCGCTTTCTGATCACCGTGAGCGTCCCCGGGCTCCCCGATCGCCGCGAGGACATCCCGCTGCTCCTGCGGCACCTGCTCGCCACCGCCGCGCGCGAGAGCCCGGAGCTGACCGATCGCTTCTTCGAGCGCCGCGGCGAGCGGCTCGCCGAGCCGCGGATCGCGCCGGCGCTCGTCGAGGCGCTCCTCCGCCACGCCTACACGCACCACCTGCGCGAGCTGCAGCGGCTCATGTGGATCGCCCTCAAGTCGAGCCCGGACAGCTTCCTCGCCCTCACGCCCGAGGTCCGCGCCGCGCTCCGCCCGGAGGTGACCGACCCGAAGACGGATCCCCGGGTCGGCGCCAGGTCGGAGCCCGGCAAGTCCTCCAACCCGCCCCAGCCGTCCGACTCCGGCCCCCCGCTCGGGCGCGCCGACATCGAGGCCGCGCTCGTGGAGGCCCAGGGCAGCGTGACAAGCGCGGCGCGCTCGCTGGGGCTGAAGAACCGCTTCGCCCTCTACCGGCTCATGAAGCGCCACGGCATCGCCGGGCCGGACGACGAGGTGAGCGAGGGCTGAGCCGCGCGCGCCGCCGGGCTCGGCTCACGCGGCTCACGCGATCGGCGCCGGAGCGCGCTCGCCCGCGCGCATCCGGGCGACGATGACGCCGTACGCCCTGGTCCACGCGGCGCGGTGCGCCTCGGTCCAGTCCGCGGCGCTCACCTCGCGGAGCGCCGCGACGAGCGCCTCGCCGACCCAGTCGTACATCTCCGGGGTCACGCCGTAGGCCACGTGCTGCGCGCCGAGCGGCGTGAGCTTCTCCGAGAGCCAGGCGTCGTCCTCGTAATGGTCGAGCACGGCCATGAGCGTCCGCTCGAACATCGTGCCCTGCGCCCCGGGGCTGTTGCGCGTGAAGAGCGGCCTCGCCTGCGGGTGCCGCTCGAACAGGACCCGGTAGAAGAGGCGAGGGAACTCGTGATCACGCTGCACGACGAGCTCGAAGCTGTCGCGCAGCAACTCGGCATCCTGGGATGACATGAGAGGCCGCTCCTCCGTCACTGTGTGAGCATCGCGCCCGCGGCCAGGCATCGTTCATGCCGCGCGCCGCACGCCGCGGCGCGCGCCGCGCCCGTCCCCGCGCCGCGCGCCCCGGCGTGCGCGCACGCTGAGGGCTTGTGCGCGCACGCCGCCAGCCGCACACCTGAGCGCAGCGCTGTCCACCTGCGCGCCTGTCGTCGCAGCGCGACGCCGCTCGAGCAACAAAGCAAAAAGCGATCCGCTCGGCCGGCCAGTTGGTATCCTCGCTCGCGCACGGGGCGCTCATGCCGCACGCCCTGTGTGGCCGCTGGTGGAGGGCTCGATTCGTGTCGTTCCTCGAAGGTTCTCTGGTTGCGGGTCGGTTCCTGATCGAGGCGCTGGCCAGGAAGGGCGGCATGGGCGAGGTGTTTCGCGCCCGGGACACGACCACCGGCGCGCCGGTCGCCCTCAAGCTGCTGCACGCCGACGCCGAGCGCGCGGAGGAAACCGAGCGCTTCCTGCGGGAGGCGCGGTTCCTCTCCGACCTCAAGCACCCCGGCATCGTCGAGTACCTGGCGCACGGGAAGGCCCAGGACGGCCGGCCGTTCCTCGCGATGGAGTGGCTGTCGGGCAAGGACCTCGGCGAGCGCCTCGACCACGGGCCGCTGCGCCTTTCCGAGTGCGTGACGCTGCTGGCGAAGGTCGCTGACGCGCTCGCCGTCGCCCACGCGCGGGGCCTGGTTCACCGCGACATCAAGCCGGGCAACCTGTTCCTGCGCGACGAGCGCGTCGACGGGGTCACGCTGCTCGATTTCGGCATCGCGCGCTACGCGGTCGCCGGCATGACGCTCACGCGGACCGGGCGCTTCGTCGGCACCCCCGGCTACATGGCGCCGGAGCAAGCGCGCGGCGACCGCGACCTCGCGCCCAGCACCGACATCTTCGCCCTCGGGTGCGTCGTCTACGAATGCCTGACCGGCAAGCACCTGTTCGGCGGCCGGGATCTGGTGGGCGTGCTCGCGAAGATCCTTTTCGACGAGGTCCCCTCGGTCTCCCTGCTCCGCCCCGACACGCCGCCCGCGCTCGCCGACCTGCTCGCGCGGATGCTGGACAAGGACCCGCTCGGGCGCCCGCGCGACGCCGCGGCGCTCCGCGAGCAGCTCGCCGCCCTGGCGCTGCCGGCGTGGGACGACGAGGCGCCGGCGCCCTCGCTCGCGTCGCCGCCAACGCCCCGGGCGATCACCGGCGAGGCGATGCAGCTCCTCAGCGTCGTCCTCGCGATGCGGTCCGCCGGCGACCCCCGCGAGACGCTGCCGCCCGCCTCGTCCCAGACGTGGGCCCGCCCGACGCGCGACGCCGTGCGATTCCGGCTCGCGCGGATCGGCGGCCGCGCCGAGTGGCTGGCGGACGGCTCGCTTGTCGTGATCGTGCCGCCGTCGAGCAGCGCGCTCGATCAGGTCTCGGCGGCCGCCCGCTGCGCCCTCGAGGTGCAGCAGATCTGGCCCGAGGCCCGCATCGCGCTGACCACCGGCCGCGGGCTGCTCCAGGGCGGGGTCCCCGCCGGTGAGGCCATCGATCGCGCGGTGGCGCTCCTGCGCGTGGGGGCGGAGCCGACGCTGACGGCCGACGCCGAGCCCTCCTACGCGGCGATCGCGCCGGGGATCTGGCTGGACGAGCTGAGCTCGAGGCTGATCGAGTCGCGCTTCCTCGTCACGACGATGGGCGGGCAGCTCGTGCTGCGGGGCGAGCGCGCGAGCGTCGACGAGTCGCGCCCGCTGCTCGGCCGCCCGACGCCCTGCGTCGGCCGCGAGCAGGAGCTCTCGATGCTGCTCGGCGCGATCGAGGGGTGCATCGAGGAGGCGATGCCGGCCGGCGCGATCGTGATCGCGGCGCCCGGCATGGGCAAATCGCGCCTGCGGCACGAGCTGCTCCGGCGCCTCGGCGCCCGGGCGCCCGGCGTCGGGCTGCTGTTCGGGAGCGGCGCGCCGATGACAGCCGGCTCGCCCTACGGCCTGCTCGGCGAGGCGCTGCGCCGCCTCTGCGACGTCGAGGTCGGGGATCCTCCCGCGGCGCAGGAGGCCAAGATCCGCCTGCGCGTCGGCCGGCACGCCGCGCCGGCCGACGCCGAGCGGGTGAGCGAGTTCATCGCGGCCCTGTGCGGCGTCGCGGTCGAGCAGCCGAGCGCCTCGCTGCGCGCCGCGCGCGGCGACCCGAGGATCATGAGCGAGCAGATCCGCCGCGCCTTCCTGGATCTGCTGCGCGCGGAGACCGCGGCGCGGCCTTGCCTGCTGGTGCTGGAGGACCTGCACTGGGGCGACGCGGCCACGGTCAAGCTCGTGGACGCCGCCCTGCTCGAGCTGCGCGAGCGGCCCTTCTTCGTGCTGGCGTTCGCGCGCCGCGAGGTGCACGACGCCTTCCCGAAGCTGTGGGAGGGGCGGGTCGTGCAGCGGATCCCGCTCGCCGGGCTGACCCGGAAGGCGGCCGAGCGGCTGGTGACCGCGGTGCTCGGCGCCGAGGTCCCGGCCAGCCTGGTGGCGCGCATCGTCGAGCAGGCCGCCGGCAACGCGCTGTTCCTGGAGGAGCTCATCCGCGCGGTGGTCGAGGGCAAGACCGAGGGGCAGCCCGCGACGGTGCTGGCGATGCTCCAGGCGAGGCTGTCGTGCCTCGAGCCGCAGGCGCGCAAGGTGCTCTGCAGCGCGAGCGTGTTCGGGCAGACCTTCTGGCGCAGCGGCGTGCTCGCCCTGCTCGGCCAGGAGCGCGCGTCGACCGGCGGGGACGGCGCGGACCGCTGGATGGACGGCCTGGTCCGCTCCGAGATGGTCGAGGCGCAGTGGAGCAGCCGGTTCCCCGGGGACACCGAGTACCGGTTTCGCCACGCGCTGGTGCGCGACGCCGCGTACGGCCTCCTGACGGCGGACGATCGCGTCGTCGGCCACCGCATCGCCGGGGCGCACCTGGAGCAGGCGGGGGAGGCGGATCCCATGGTGCTCGCCGAGCACGCGCACCTCGGCGGGGAGCTCGAGCGCGCCGCGCTCCACTACCTGCGCGCGGCCGAGCAGTCGTACAGGAGCAACGATTACGGCGGGATGCTCGCGCGCGTCGAGCGCGGCATGAGCTGCGGGCCGCGCGGCGACGTGCTGGGCCGGCTCCTCGGGATGAAGCTCGACGTCTGCTTCCTGCGCGAGGACTGGCGGGTCGGCCTGGAGATCGGCAAGGAGGCCCTGTCGCTGCTGCCGCGGGGCAGCGTGGCCTGGAGCAGGGCGGTGGGCCGGCTCGTCGTGATGGCGGGCCACCTCGGCCTCGCGGGCGAGCTGGAGTCGCTCGTGAACGCGATCATGAGCAGCGAGCCCGAGCCCGGGGGCGAGGCGGCGTGCTGCATGCCCGTCTCGACGGCGATCACGGCGCTCAGCCACTGGGGCATGCGCGATCTCTCGCTGCGCCTCCTGGCGCGCCTCGAGCAGCTCGCGACGCGCGTCCCCGAGGGCGAGCAGCTCGCGCACGCGCAGCTCCGCTTCAGCCGCTCCACGTTCCTGCGGCTCCTTGGGGACGACCCCTGGCAGGCGTACGAGGACGCGCGGCGCGCGGAGGAGGTGTTCGCGCAGGTGAGCCCCTGGCGCTGGCGCGAGTTCGCGGCGAGCTCGACGGCGCTGGCCATGGCGGAGCTCGGGGAGCGCGCCGAGGCGGAGCGCAAGCTGCGCGAGTCGCTGGAGCGCACGCTGCGCATCAACGACGCCTTCGCGCTCTCGAGCGCCCGCGTCTGGCTGATGATCCTCCTCGCGGAGTGGTGCGCGCCGGAGCAGCTCGACGAGATCGCGGAGCTGGCGGACCAGCTCATCAAGATCGGCGCCATGGAAGCGACGATGGGGCCGGCGCACGGCGCGCTGGCGCGGGTGCTGATGGCGCGGGGCCGCCTCGCGGAGGCGCGGAAGGAGGCCGAGAGGGCGCTCGAGATCCTGCAGCGAGACAGGTTTTACCGGCCGCTCGTCTACCGGACGCTCATCGAGGTGCTGCTCCGGGAAGGGAGCGTGGAGGCCGCGCGGCAGGCGTCGGACGAGGGGCTCCGCTGCCTCGAGGCGCTCGGCGGCTCGCTCGGGTACAGCGAGATCCCGCTGCGCCTCGCGGTCAGCGAGGCGCACGTCGCCGCCGGGGACGCGGCGGGCGCGCGCGCCGCGATCGAGCAGGCGCTGCGCGCGGTCGAGGTGCGCGCCCGCAAGATCCCCGACGCGGCCGCGAGGCTCCGGTACGTCGAGCAGGCGCAGGGGAGCGTGCGGGTGAGGGAGCTGGCGCGCGCGTGGCTCGGGCGCGACGTCGAGTGGCCGCCGGGCGAGCCGTGAGGGGGAGGGCGCGCCGGCCGGCGCGGCGGCGTCAGGGCGCGCCGGTCAGCGCGCGGGCCGCGGCGTAGAGGAGGGCGGCGAGCAGCGCCGAGGCAGGGATGGTGAAGATCCAGGCCCAGACGATGCGGCCGGCCACCCCCCAGCGCACGGCCGACAGCCGGCCGTCCACGGCGCCCACGCCGACGATCGCGCCGGTGATCGTGTGCGTGGTGCTCACCGGGACGCCGAGCGCGGTCGCGCCGAAGAGCGTGGCCGCGCCGGCGGTCTCCGCGGCGAAGCCGCCCACGGGCTTCAGCTTGGTGATCTTCATCCCCATCGTCCTCACGATCCGCCACCCGCCCGACAGCGTGCCCAGGCCCATGGCGGCGTGGCAGGCCAGCACCACCCAGAGCATCGGCTGCATGCCCGTGCCGCCATCCTGGACGCCGGCCGAGACGAGCAGCGCCGTGATGATGCCCATGGTCTTCTGCGCGTCGTTGCCGCCGTGCCCGAGCGAGTAGGCCGCCGCCGAGAGGAGCTGCAGCCGCCGGAACCGGGTGTCGACCATCCCGGGCGTCCAGGATCGCGCGAGCCACCGGATCGCCCGCATCAGCGCGAACCCGACCAAGGAGCCGAGGAGCGGCGCGACAACGATGAACGCCGCGGTCATGCCGAAGATCTTCGCGTCGAGCACCGAGACGCGGCCGGCGCTGAGCACGGCCGCGCCCGCGAAGCCGCCCATGAGCGCGTGCGAGGACGACGAGGGCAGGCCCCACCACCAGGTGAGCAGGTTCCAGACGATCGCGCCGGAGAGGCCCCCGAGGATCACGTTGGGCGTGATGAAGGCCGGCTCGACGCCCTTGGCGATGTTGCGGGCGACCGTCGGCTCGAACAGGGCGAACGCGATGAAGTTGAAGGCCGCGGCCCAGACCACCGCGGTGCGCGGCGAGAGCACCCGCGTCGAGACCACGGTGGCGATGGAGTTGGCGGCGTCGTGGAAGCCGTTGATGAAGTCGAAGACCAGCGCCACGACGATGATGGCGATGACGTAGCTCGTCATGCGTGTTCGAGCACCACGCCCTCGATGATGTTGGCGACGTCCTCGCAGCGATCGGTGGCGTTCTCGAGCTGATCGTAGATGTCGCGCCACTTCATGACGAGCAGCGGATCGCTGCCCTGCTTGAAGAGCGCCGCCAGCGCCACGCGGTAGTGCGCGTCGGCGGTGTTCTCGTGGCGGTTGATCTCGACGCAGAGCTGGAGCAGCCGGTCGCGGTCCTTCATGTCGCGGAGCGAGCTGGTCGCCGCGCTCATGGTGACGCACGCGGTCACCACCGACTCCGCGAGCTGGCGCGCCTCCGGCAGCGCGGTCTGGATCTCGAAGAGGACGATGCGCTCGCTGGCGGCCTCGATGCAATCGAGCACGTCGTCGAGCCGGGTGATCAGCGCGTGGATCTCCTCCCGGTCGAGCGGGGTGATCCAGGTCTTGTGCAGGGCGGCCAGGCAGCGGTGGGTAATCCGGTCCCCCTCGTGCTCGATCTCCTTGATCTTCTTGGCAATTTCGGTTGCGTCCTGGAGCCTGTCGAACATGTCCAGGAGGAGCTCGCTCGCGGTGACGCTCTTCTGCGCGTGCTCGGCGAGGGCGTCGAAGAAGACAGCGTCGCGGGTCAATCCCATGGCCACGGCTTAACCCGTCGCCGCCGGGCGCGTCAACGCGCGCAAGCATTCACAAAGAACCGGTTGAACCGCGCGAAGGATGGAAGTCGGCGACGGAGGTCGGCTCAGCCGCCTGGGAGGTCCACTGTCGGTTCAACCGAACAAGTACGTTGAAGAAGTGCAACTCCGGTGCTCCTCGGGGACGAGCGGGAGGCGCACCGCCGCGCGCTCGCGCCGTCCGGGCGGCTGACGTTCGATCCGCGCACGGTATGATGCGACGCGTTATGGTGCTGCCCACGGCGATCCAGTGCACGACGGTGCGCGCGTGCGACAGGCCGCGGGAGGTCACGATGGACACCCCGGCGATCGTCTGGCCCAGCCCGGAGGCGAGCGGGCCACCACGGCCCCGCGCCGCTCGAAGGCGTTCCCTGTGATGACAGGCTCGAACCGATCGAGCGAGGCGGCGGTCGCGTGTCAGCGATCTGTGTGCGTCACTGCCCGAGGAACGTGGCCACGTCCTGCTGGCGCGCGGTGGCGTGGGCGATCAGCGCGTCGAGGGCCTCGTTGAAGGAGGCCTCCGATTCCACGAAGGTATGCCCCTCGATCTCCCCCTCCGGGCCGACGACGTACGGCGCGATCAGCGCGTGCGCCTCGCGGAAGCGCTGCTCGGCGGCGACAGCCTCGTACTCGACCTGCGCCGTCCGGGCGACGAAACCCCGGTACGTCTCGGCGTAGACCGGATCGTCGAGCAGGAAGCGGATCAGCGGCCAGTCGTCGGTGATCTCCTCGAGCGAGAGGGACATCCCCGGTCCGCCTAACCCGCCAGTCGAGAGCGCGAAGCTGTGATCCCAGGGGATCCACCGGAGCTGGCCGTCGCGCTTGGTGTCCGCGTAAAGGTAGTAGTTGTGCGGCATCCGGCCGTACTGGTCCCAGTCCTGGATCACGGTGTTGACGGCGAGCCAGCGCAGGAAGCCCTCGACGTCGAAGCGGGCCTCCAGCCCGGCGCGCCACGCCGCGGCGTCGGCGCGGTCCTCGTGGAGGGCGTCGAAGAGCGCCTGTGCGTCCGAGAAGTCGGCCTCGTCCTCGTTGTTCTCCTTGCCGAGCGTGTCCGGCTCCCAGGCGGCCCAGGTGGCGCCGGCGCCGTCGGGCTTGTAGAGGTTGCCCTCGTCGTTGCCGAACTGGGTCCTCAGGAACACCTTGTCCGAGGGGAGCTCGACCCCGGTGTACAGCCCGAAGTAGGTGGGCCCGTCCCCGTGATCGATGAAGACCCGGTAGAACGCGGTCGCGGGCACGGGGACCCCCGCCTTGCCGAAGATCTCGGTGGCGAGCTTCTCGCGCAGGAGCGACGGATCCATCGTGCCGTTCGACAGGCTCAGGTTCTTGAAGCCGTGGAACCGCTGATCCTTGATCTCCGGATGCTCGTCCTCGAACTTGTCGAACGAGAGGCGGAGCGGGAGCTTCGAGATGCCCTGCGACCACGACATGGCCAGGCTGGAGTTGCCCTTGAAGCGGATGCCGACGTGACGCCACACCCCGTCCTCGCTCGCGACGTCGCACTCGACGTAAACGGGCGTGCCGTCGATCAGATCGACGTCGCCGCCGCCCGGGCCGCCCGGGCCGCCCGCACCGCCCATCGGCATGCAGAACAGGCGGTCGCCGCTGAACTCGGCGCACGTCCCCGCGAGCTCGTTGCCGAAGAGCTGCGCGGTGCACGCGTCGTCGACAGCGAGGCCCTCACACGCGGCGAAGAGCTCCTCGGGCGGGCCGGCGCCGGGGCCGCCGGGGCCGCCCTCGCCGAAGGCGCCCACCAGCTCGGTCATGTCGTCGCGCATGGCCTGCCAGTTCTCCGGCGTGATGGTGATGTCGAGGCGCGGCACGCGGTCCTGCGGGAACGCAGCAGCGTAGTCGGGCTCCTCCTTGGCGTCGTCGTCGCCGCCGGTGCCTGCTCCCCCCGTGTCTCCTCCTCCCGCGTCTCTTCCTCCCGCGCCTCCTCCAGCCGTGCCCGTGCCGGCTGTCGCGCCCCCGCTCGCGTCGTTGTCGGGGGCCGATTCACCGCAGCCCTGAAGCGCCGCGGTGGCCAGCACAAGGGCCGCCGCGGTTGTAAGGAATCTATTCTCCATGGAGTCTCTCCCGTGCTCGCGTTGTCCGTGGAGATATTGTAACTGAGTTGAGTCACGTGGATGAAGGAATTGTCTCCCCAGGTGAAGACCCCTCGACGGGCCCGCCCGCGGCCGCCAGGGCGGGCCCGGCCATCTGCGCGCCGTCCTGCCCGAGGTGCTTCACGAGCATCGGCATGCGCGGCGCGCGCACCTGATCCGGGTCGGCGGCTCGCCACACGACGGCCGGCTCGACTCCGCACTCGATGGCGCAAGCCGCCTCCATCGTGGTGCACACCGTGCCCTCGCAGCGCTCGAGCTCCCAGCATTCGCTCCCCACGGGACAGATGCCATGTTCACCACAGGAGCTTTGCAGCGCCAGGATGCAGGTAGCTCTGGCCTGCTTCGCGCGGCAGCCGGCGAGCGCCTGGGAGTGCGGTGAAGACGGGTTGCCCTCCTTGAAGGAGGGCGCCTGCGACGCCGAACAGGAAGCGTACGTTCGGTGCGTGGAGCGCTCCTAGCGTCGCTTCCTGCGAGCTACCGCGCCGCGCGGAGGTTCCTGGCGACGGCGTCCCAGCTCACGAGCCTGTCGAGGAACACCTCGAGGAAGCGCTGACGGTTGTTGCGGTGATCGAGGTAATAGGCGTGCTCCCACACATCGCACGTGAGGAGCGGGACCGCGCCGGTCGTCAGCGGGGTCTCTGCGTTCGGCGTGTCGACGATCTTGCCCTTGCCGCCTTCGAGCACGAGCCACGCGTACCCTGAGCCGAAGCGCGCGACGCCGGCTGCGATGAAGTCGCCGCGGAACTTCTCCCAGCCGCCGAGCCCCGCGATGAGCTCGCCCACGTCGCCGGAGGGCGGCGGGCCGCCGCCGCTCGGCCTCATGCCCTCCCAGAAGAAGGTGTGATTCCAGACCTGAGCTGCGTTGTTGAACACAGCGCCAGAGCTCGCGCGAACGACGTCGACAAGGCTCCCGCTCGCCTCGGGCTTGCCCTCGATCAGGCTCTTGAGCTTGGCCATGTAGCCCTTGTGGTGCTTCTCGTAATGAAACTCGAGCGTCTCCCGGCTCATGGCCGGCTCCAGCGCTTCCTTGGGGTAGGGGAGCGGTGCCACCTCGAAATTCATCCTGTCCTCCTTGTCTCGTTGGTGCGCGTCGCGAGGGGGCCCGCGCCCGGCGACTCTCGAACCCGCGGAGCTGCCCGTCAATCCGCGCAGCCCCTCCACGGGCGCGCGCCGCGGCGCCGGAGGTGCCCGCCCGCTCCGGCGCGGCGCGCGTCAGCCCGCGCGGCCGATCGACGGCGCCGCGG
>NZ_JEMA01000460.1 GCF_001589285.1 Sorangium cellulosum
AGGAACGCGGTCGCGCCGTCGCCGAGCACCTCCACCCCCGCGCCCTCCGCGCTCCCGCCGGCGACGACGAGGCCCACGCCCTCCACCCACACGGCCGCGGCGCCGGCCCGCGCGTGCCGGAGCCGCGCCACCGAGAGCGTCAGGTCCACGCCGACGACGAGCACCGCGTCCGACGGCTGGCCGGGCGCCTCCGCGGGCTCGCCCGCGCGCGCGGCGCCGACAACGAACGAGCGCCCGTCCGTGGCCTCGATCGTCCGGCCGCCCGCCACCTCCGCGAACGAGCCGAGCCCCATCGGCAGCGCCGCCTCGGCGCTCTGCCCGGCCACCAGGTCGGTCCAGGTCGCGCCCTCGTCGTCGATCGCGAGCAGCAGGTCCCCACGGACGACGAGCGACAGCGCCGCCCGCGGGAGCGCGCCGCTGGAGGCGCTCCCGCCCCACCCGGCGATGTCGTACGCGTCGATCCGCGCCGGATCCACCTCGCCCGCCGCGGCGCTGACGGCGGCGGCGCCGCCGCCGGTGAGGATCAGGTAGCGCTCCGCGAGCGCCGCGCCGGGCGCGCCGACGCGGGACGCCGCGAGCCCGCCCGGCGGCCGCGACCACCGGCCGGTCCGCTGGGCGAAGAGCGACAGCACCTCGCCCGACAGCGCGGCGAGGTGGATGCCCGACGCGGAGCGCCCGCGCGCCACGGTCGCGCCGCCCGCGTCGAGGCCGCGCACCTCGAACGTGTACGCGCGGTCCGCCGGGATCTCGCCGAAGTCGAGCGCGCCGCCCGGCGCGGCCGACGCGGACACGGTGACGTCGCCCTCGATCGCCGCGGCGGTCACCTCGACCCGGGCGACGGGCGGGTCTTCCTGGAAGGCGCCCGTCTCGTGCCCCGGCACGACCTCGACCGTGATGGTCCGCGGCTCGGAGGCGCAACCGACGCAACCGAGCAGCAGCAGGCCGAGCGCAGGGAGGGCGCGCCCCGGAGACTGGGTCTTCATGGGGGCGGAGTCATAGCGCCTCGCGCGCGCGAAAGCCCAGCGGACGCGCGGAGCGGCCGGCGGCGGGGCCACGCAGTACCTGCTCGGCCCCATCAAGGTCGAGGTGAGCGGACGCGAGGCGCTCGGCGGAGCGCCTCGTGCGCGGCCATCACCGGCACGCCAGCACGCCCCGGCGCCCGCAGCCGAGAACTTTCCCCGCGCGCGCCCCGCATGCGAGGCTACCCGGCCCAGCGGAAGCGCGGGCTCACCGCCGAGCGCTCTCCGTCGAGGCCCCTCCGGTGGATGTAGGATAAAGTGAGACAAGAAAGTTGTCGCGTCTCGGACGGGCAGGGTAGACGGGCCGAGGAGGAAGCATGAGGCGCAGCAAAGGCGAGAGCATGGACACCGGGGCGGTGCGTAACCTCGAGGAGATCCAGGAGGAGGATCCCGGGGCTCGCCCGTCGCGCGCGGGCGCGCTGGTGCTGGCCTCGCTCGGCGGGGCGTGCATCGTCTTCGCGGCCGTGGCGCTCCTGCGCGCTCCGCAGCGCGAGCGGCCGGTCAGCGCCGATCCGCTCGGCGATCTTGTCGCGCGCACCCACCCGGCCGGCGTGAAGCCGGCGCCGCGCCCGGCCACGATCGGCGAAGACGTGACCTTCCCGGCGGTCCTCTCCGATGCGGAGCACCCGACGACCGCTCTCGAGGCCGTGCGCGATCCGCGGGCCGCGAAGGTGGCGGCCTCCGCCCAGCCCCCCGTCGCCGACGCCGGGCCGCCGTTCCCCGCGGACCGGCTCCCCGTGGTGCCGCTGCCGGCGCAGCACGTCCTCGGGCCTGCGGCGGGCGAGGCGGCTCCGAACGACACGCTCACGGCGATGGCCCGCCACGTGTCGCGCGAGGAGGGGCCCGAGACCGAGCGGGGCGGTCCCGGTAGCTACCAGCTCCAGGTGAGCTCGTTCAAGGAGCCCGCCGACGCCGAGGGCTTCGCGGCGGCCCTGCGCCGCCGTGGTCACAAGGCGTACGTCGAGCCGGCCTACGTCAAGGGCCGCGGCCTCTGGCACCGCGTGCGGATCGGCCCCTTCAAGTACAAGCGCTCGGCCGTCATCTACCGGCAGGAGTTCGAGGCCAAGGAGCGCCTTGTCACATTCATCGTCGATCCGCCCAAGACGACCGTGAAAGTCGCTGAAACTCCCGGCGACGACGCGTAGATCAGGAGCTCAGGAGAGCTCCGATCTGATGCATGTGCGAACGGTGCGGCACCTCGTGTCGCGGCGAACTGTCACGCTCCTCATCGTGAGCCTCGTGTCGCTGCCCGGGTGCACCGCGCTCTCGGGCCTGAGCGAGCTCCGGTTCGAGGGGGCTCGGGCGGCTCCGGGGGAGCCGGTGGCTCCGGTGGCCTGGGCGGCGCGGGCGGCTCGGGTGGCGCTGGCGGCGGCTGTCCGGAGGGCGTCTGCGGTCCCGTGGAGATGGCCGTCGGGCTGACCAGGCAGCTCGGCATCGCGGTGGACGCGCCGACCGGGATCGCCGTGGACGAGACCCGTGTCTACTGGGCGAACGAGGGCAGCGGCACGATCCTGAAGCCGCCCGGGTGACGGGCCGCGTCAGCCCCGCTGCCGGCGCGGCTCCTCGGGCGCCGCGCCCGGGAGCGCCGCGGCCGGCGTGAGCGCGCAGGACAGCACGCCCTTGGCCCCGGCGAGCTGCCCCGCGAGCTCGGACAGCGCCGCGCCGCGGCCCTTGAGCGCCATGACCTGGAGCAGCCGGCCCTCGTCGAGGCGGACCAGCAGGCTGGAGACGACCGCGCGCGCGTGCTGCTCCTCCAGCGCGGAGATCCGCTGCACGAGCTCCCG
Source organism: Sorangium cellulosum (assembly GCF_001589285.1). Classification (GTDB taxonomy): domain Bacteria; phylum Myxococcota_A; class Polyangia; order Polyangiales; family Polyangiaceae; genus Sorangium; species Sorangium cellulosum_G. The sequence continues at coordinate 2,804 of NZ_JEMA01000460.1, forward strand.
CACCTCGGGCGCGTAGACGACGGTCAGCGTCGCCGCCACCTCGGCCCCCTCGTCCCAGGCGGCGCGCGTCAGATCCGCGCGGACCAGATCCCGCAGCGCCTCGGAGCGGTTCTCGTAGCCCTGCGCGGCGATGCGCCGATCGAACTCGGCCAGCAGCGCTCGATCCATCGCCACACCGAAGCGGACCAGGTCGCTCATCGTGGGCGCAGGCTAGCGGCGCACGGGTCCAGGCGGGAAGGGGGCTCGCCGCCCGGCGCGCGCTTCGCCCGCGTCACCCCCGGGCGCGCCGCGCGTGCGTCGGCGCAGGCGAGCCGCTCGCCCGCCTGCTCGGCGCTCGCGCCGGCCGCTCGCGGCCCGCGCCGTCAGCTCTTGCGCCGCTCGAGGTGACGCCTCGCGGCGTCCTTCACCGGCGACGTGACGTTCTTGCTCTTCGCGATGCCCCGGAGATCCGACTCGCGCAGGTGCTGGACCAGCCGCGTCGCGACGAGCACCGGCGTCCTCGGGTTCTCCACGAGGTTCCGCTTCACCGTGTAGCTCTTCAGCCACTCCGGCGTGGTCGCGATGATCCGCAGTACCTCGTCGGTGATGTTCCGGTTGCGGGTGATGAGGACGACCTCCTCCTCCTGCATCTGCGGGCTGCGCACGGCGGCGCTGGCCACGAGGCGGTTCGAGTCGCGCACGAGCAGCATGCGCTCCTCGCGCGAGCCGAGCATCGCCCGCCGGATCCGCTGCGACATGGTCATGTCGGCCAGGCGCTTGTAGAGCGGCACGTACTGCTCCTTGATCTCCTCCTTGCCCTCCTCGTCCTCGACGTGGGTGTCGACCGGCACGTCGGCCGCGAGGGCCTCCGCGAGCGCCTGCGTCTCGCTGAACAGCACGTCGTCGGGCGTGGGCTCCGGCGACGGCTCGGCGATGAGCTCGTCCTTGATCGCGAGGCTGACCTCGCGCCACGCCGGGATGCCCGCGAGCTCGACCCCGTTGCGCGACGCGAGGTCGACGAGCCGGTCGGCCGTCGACATGCGCGTGTGCTTGTTGAGGTAGAGCTTCTCGATGATGCGCGGGTTCTTGAGCAGCCGCTCCTCGTTGACGGAGATGAGCTCGGTCACCGCCTCGGTCCCGGTCCGCGCGAGCTCCTCGAGCGTCTCCGCGGCGATCGTCGGCAGCGCGCAGAGCCGCTCGACCACCGGGACCCGGTCCGCGTGGAGGCGGGCCAGCCGATCGACGACCGCGGGCTGCAGCTCCCCCCCGAGCGCGCCCTGGAGCAGCGGCTCGGGGAGCGCGGACAGCGTCTTCTCCGCCGTCTCGCGGGCGGGTTCGTCCTCGCGCGACGCGAGCAGCACGAGCAGCGTCACCACCTCGCCCGGCTTGAGGCCGGGGGCGATGCCGCGCGCCGCCATCTCCCGCATCTTCTGCGGCGCTCCCGGCTGCGCCAGCTTCTGCGCGGGCGCCGAGAGGGCGCCGACGTCGATCGGCGCGATCATCGGCGCCCTCTCGGCGCGGCCCCGCGCCAGGAATCCCGGGAAGACAAGCGCGTCGCTCGCCGAGCGACGGAGCTCGCGGGCGGTCGACGCGGAGCCTGCGAGGATGGCAGAGGTGGCGCGAGCGAGGCGACGGGCATGCGATCCTCCCCGGCGGGGGCATTGCTGCCCCGCGATCTGCGGATTATCTTGAGCTCGCTGTGTGCCTGAAGCGCGCGGCGATCGTCAACGGATAACCGACAGCGCAGGTGGAGCGCGCCGCGTGCCGAGAGGAGCTCGAGGTGGGGGCACGGCGCGGGCACGCTCGTCAATCCAGCACAGGCAGAGGAGCGCGACATGGGGATTTTCGATTTCGTGAAGAGCGGCGTCCGCGAGATGATGATCGCGCGCCCGGACGCGGCGAAGCATCTCATCGTCTACAAGCACCCGGATCAGAACGTCCCCTTCTGGTCCCAGCTCACGGTCGACAGCGATGAGTGTGCCCTCTTCTTCAAGGACGGCAGGTACGTCGGTTACCTGCCGACGGGGCGCCACACCCTGCAGACCCAGAACATCCCGTTCCTGAACAACCTGGTCAACAAGTTCACGGGCGGGGACGTCTTCATCGCCGAGATCTTCTTCGTCAAGACGCAGCCGGTCCGCGGCGTGCCCTTCGGCGGGCCGCTCGAGTCGATGGAGGACCCGATCCTCTACGAGTTCGTGACGCCGCGCATCTTCGGCGAGTTCTCGCTTGTCGTGGTCGACCCGGTGCGGTTCGTCGTCGGCTACCACGGGCAGTGCGGCGGCAGCGGCGACAACGACGTCGTCCTGAGCTGGATCAAGGGCAAGTTCTTCATGAGCGTGAAGACCGTGATCGGCCAGGTCTGCGCGCAGCAGCAGAAGAGCCTCCTCAACCTCGGCGGCATGAGCATGGAGCTCGGCGCCCGCATCGTGCAGTCCGCGCCGAACCTCGAGGAGATCGGCTGCAAGATCCTCGAGATCGGCAACTTCAACATCAACTTCTCGGCCGAGGACCAGAGGCTCCTCCGCGAGGCGAACAAGGCGCGCGGCGAGGCGCGCCGCGGCATCGGCGTCGCGCAGGACTCCGCCCGCGCGAAGCAGTTCGAGCTCGATCAGCGGTTCCAGCAGGACGCGCGGTACGTCCAGCAGCTCGCGGGCAACTGGCAGAACTACGCCGCCGGCCAGGCGATGATGGGGGCCGGCCAGGGCATGGCGCAGGGCGGCGACGGCGGCGGCGTCGCGGGCCTCGGCGCGCAGGTGGCGATCGGCGCCGGCCTGGCGCAGGCGATGAACCCCGCCATGGCGGCGCAGGGCCAGCCCCAGTTCGTGCCGCCGCACATGCAGCATCCTGGCGCGCCGCAGCAGGGCTACCCGGGCGCGCCGCAGCAGGGCTACCCGGGCGCGCCGCAGCAGGGCTACCCGGGCGCGCCGCAGGCCGCCCCGGCCGCGGGGCCGTCGATCGAGCAGCGCCTCGAGCGCCTCGCGGACCTCAAGAACAAGGGCCTCATCACGGACGAGGAGTTCCAGGCCCGCAAGGCGAAGATCCTGGAGGAGATCTGATGGCCCTGCCCGCCGCGCCGGGCGCTCCGTCGAGGCGGGCGCTCGCCCTCCGTTGCCCCACGCCGCCATCTGATCCGAAACACAGCGCGCGCTTTCGGCTAGACTCGCCGGGGTGCCAGTAACGCTCCGCATGGCCGGGGATGCTCAGCCCGAGATGACCGCCGGCGACTCCGAGACTGCCGAGCTGTTCCGTCGGGACGACATCCCGCGGCCGCACGGGGACCTCGGGACCACGCCGCCGCCGGCCCGCAGCGACGCGCCCCCGCGCGGCGACGCGCCGGGCGATCACGAGGACGCGCCGCCGATGAGCGGCCACGGGCTGCCGGTGATGCAGGCGCTCCCGACGCGCGGCGACATGTTCCAGGCGCGCCGGGGGAAGGTGAAGCAGATCCCGCGCGCGCGGCGCTGCCCGACCTGCAAGCTGACCTTCTCGGGCGACTCCAGGTTCTGCCCGTTCGACGGCGATCCGCTCATCGACGCGCCCGACTGGAACCCGGCCGCCGATCCGCTGCTCGGGCGCACCATCGACGGCCGCTACGAGGTCCAGGCGGTCGTCGGCGAGGGGGGCATGGGGACGGTGTACGAGGTGCGCCACAAATCCCTCGGCCGCCTCTTCGCCCTGAAGGTGCTGCGGCGCGACATCGCGCAGGACGCCGAGCTCGTCGCCCGCTTCATCCAGGAGGCCAAGGCGGCCGCGGCGATCGGCCACCCCAACATCGTCGCGGTGAGCGACTTCGGTGCGATCGAGGTCGAGCCGGGGCAGCCGGAGCTGCCGTTCTTCGTCATGGAGTTCCTCACCGGGACCTCGCTCGCGGCGCTCCTGCGCACCGAGAAGACGCTGCCGTCCGACCGGGTCGGGCAGATCATGCTCCAGTGCGCGGCGGCGCTCGGGGCCGCGCACGCCGCGGGCGTCATCCACCGCGACCTCAAGCCCGACAACGTGTACCTCGTCCGCAACGGCGACCAGGAGTTCGTCAAGCTGCTCGATTTCGGCGTCGCGAAGGTCGCCGGCGGCAAGCGGCTCACCCGCATCGGCATGGTGTTCGGGACGCCGCATTACATGAGCCCGGAGCAGGCCGAGGGGAAGCGCATCGACGGCCGCGCCGACCTCTACGCGCTCGGCGTCCTCATGTACGAGTGCTTCGCGGGGCGCGTCCCCTTCGAGGCCGACACGTACATGGGCGTGCTGACCAAGCACATGTACATGTCGCCCGAGCCGCTCGAGCAGGTGATGCCCGACGCCTCCGCGCTCGGCGCGTTCGGCCCGATCGTGATGCGCTGCCTCGCGAAGAGCCCCGAGGAGCGCTTCGCCTCGATGGCCGATCTCGCGGCCGCCATCGAGCTCGCCCTCGACGCGCCGGGCCGCTCGGCCGCCTCCATGCTCCAGGACGAGCACCCGCGCCGCGATCCGCTGAAGCTGCGCGAGCGCGACGAGATGCTCGGCCCGGTCCAGGTGCCCCGAGAGCCGGCCGACGCGCTCTCGATGGGCGCGCGCGTCGCCATCGCGCTCGCGGCGGTCCTCGTGCCCATCGCCATCGCCCTCGGCTTCCGCGCCCTGCGCGCCTCGGCGCGCGAGGCGACGCCCGAGGCCGCCGCCCCCGGCGCGCTCCAGGCG
>NZ_JEMA01000461.1 GCF_001589285.1 Sorangium cellulosum
AGCCAGGCCTTGTGCTGCCCGACCTAAGGCATCCCCTCGAGTCCACCAGTCGTCGCGCCTGGCTCAGCGGGCCGTCTCGCCCCGCCTCCCAGACGCGCGAGCACGCACGTCACGTTGTCCGGCCCGCCGCGCTCGTTCGCGATATCCACGAGCAGGCTCGCCGCGAGGCTCAGGTCCCGGTGCCTTCCCAGCACGTCCTCGATCCGCGCCTCGGACACAGGGCCCCACAGCCCGTCCGAGCACACGAGGAACAGATCGCCCGGCAGCGTCGCCTCCACCCGCGACTCGATGTCCACGCTCTTGTCGCATCCCAGCGCTCGTGTGACCACGCCCGCCCGCTCGCTCAGCGCTTCGACCGCCTCCCGCGCCCCATCGTCGCCGTCCAGCATCTTTTCCAACAGCGAGTGATCCCGCGTCAGCCGTTCCAGCTTCCCCTCGCGCATGCGGTAGACCCGCGTGTCGCCCACGTGCGCGATGTAGGCCATCCCCGCGCCGAGCAGCACGCCCGCGAAGGTGGTCGCCATGCCGCGCACCTCCGCTTTCTTCTGGCTCGCATCGTAGATCGCCCGGTTGGCGCGCCGTACGCTTAGCACCAGCCGCACCTCGTCGCGGTCGTGCGCGCTGCCCGTGCCGTAGGGCCACGTCTCCTCGCGATCTTCGTCGACTTCGAAGCAGCCCTTGACGACCTCGATAGCCATCCGCGACGCCACCTCGCCGCCCGCGTTGCCGCCCAGGCCGTCGGCCACCATGAACAGCCCCAGACACGGCAGCGCCGCGAAGCTGTCCTCGTTGTGGCTGCGCCGCCGGCCCACGTCCGAGTGCGCCGCCGCCTCGATGGCGAGCTGTGGGTACACGATCGTTCTCCTCGCGTGCTCGTCGCTGAGACGAGCCGAGCCATGGCGCGCCGCGCATCGCGGCGCGCTCCATCCTCCTCACGACCACCTCAGCGCGCGAGGCGCTGCTTCCTGCTCGGCAAGCGCGGGCCACGTCGGCGCGCGCCCGTCTCCGTCAGGCGCCTGGCCAAAAAGGGGTCCGCTTCTCCCGGGCTGCTGCCAATGGCCTTTGGATAGATATCCAGACTATAGGCCTGACGAAGCAGTGGAGGATTTCAGCAGACCATCGGCCCACCCGCCCGACACCCACGCTTTCTCAGCAGTGTTGTTAGCCCCGAGCAGCCCACCGACCCGCGTTGCCGCAGCACGGTGGAAGCTACTGCCTCGGCGCCCTGTACGTCCAGCCTCCAGAAGCGATGTTGCCCTTGATTTCTCCGGAGAAACTCATTCAATTCATGGCGCTTCAATTCTCACACGAGCGACTTGAATCGAAATTCCAGCAGCTCCCGGCGCTGCCCCGTGCGCCGGCGCTCTCCGGCGGACCGCCGGGCGCGGCGCTGCCGCCGTCGCCGGCCGTGCCGGGGGTGAACTGCACCGCCGGCGCTGCGCTCGGTGCCGCCGCGTAGGCGATGCCGACGGCGTGGCCGCCCCGGCCGCCAGCGCCGGGGCCGCCCGCTCCGCCTCGGCCGCCTCGGCCGCCGTCGCAGCCGGGGATGGAGTCGCCCAGCCCGGAACCTTCGCCTCCGGTCGCGCCGGCACCGCCTGTCGCCCCTGCCTTCCCCTGCGCTCCATCGCCGCCCTTGCCCGCCTTGCCCACGGCGACGGTGACGTCGGTCAGCACCAGCTTCGTGCCCAGGCTGAGGATGCCGATGCTCGACCCTCCGGCCTTGCCGCCGCCTCCTCCTTTACCGCCGCACCCGCCGGCGCCGCCTCCGCCGCCGCTGGCGCCCACGCCATCGACGAAACCTGAGTCGAGCGAGCAGAACATCCCCGCCTTGGCGGCGCCGCCGCCGCCGCCCCCTTGACCACGGCCGCCGGTGATGCCCTGGCCGCCGTCTCCGCCGCTGATCCCGGCGAGCGTCAGCGCCGTGCCGCTACCGGCCGATCCGGGACCGCCGGGCGCACCCGGCGCGCCCTCCACACCGCTTCGGCAGTTGCCTGAAGGATCTGTCTGCCCGCGTCCCCCGAGCCCGTACTCCTCCGGATTCGGCTCCGGCAACGGCGCGCCATCCTCCCCGCGCTGCCCGTTGCCCTCCTCCATCCCCGTGATCCCTCCGGTCCCGCCATCTCCGCCGCGCGTCTCGCCGTCCTCGCACGTCGTCGCGCCCGCGGTCCCGCCGATGACCTGGTTCGGCGCCACGCACGCGTTCGCCGCGCTCATGGCCGGAGCGCTCGCGCCTGCGATGGGTGGGTCCATCGGCGTCGCCCCATGTTCGCCGTCCATCCCGTCGCCCGCCGTCACATCCACCTGCGAAAGCTCCGCCTCGACGTCCGCGACGGTTACGCCGATCGACGACCCGCCCGCCTCCGTCGCGCTCGCCGCGCGCACCGCGAAGCTGCGCACCTTCGCCCCGCTCGCGCCCTCCGTCAGCGTCAGCGCGATCTCATCCGCGGGCGCCTCGATCGCGCTCCGCGCCTCTTTGCTCCACGTCCACGCCGCCGCGCAGTCGAAGCCGCCGATCACCTCGACATCCGCTCCGATCGTCACGCTCTCCGCGAACGCCCCGCTCGCGCACGCCAGCACGCGCTTGCCGTTCGCGCTGGCGATCGCCTCCGCGAGCGACGCGTACGGCTTCGCCTTCGTCCCGTCGCCGCCCGGCTTCGCGCTCGCGTTCGCAAATATCGCGCACGCCTCCGTCACCGTGCTCGCGTCCGCGGTCGGGTCCGCCTCGCACGCGGCGGGTGTCCCGCCGCCCTCGCCGGGCGAGCGCAGGTATTCGCACGAGGCGGTGCGCTCGCAGCGGTCGATCTCGTGGCTCCACAGCGCGTCGCACCCGGCGGCGACGAGGGCGAGCGCCATCGCGCACACGCGTGGCTTGAACTTGATCAGCCTCATCGTGTCCTCTCTCGCTCCCCTCACCACGTTACCCGCACAGCTACGCCGCCGCCCTTTGTGCCCACCGCTGGTAACACGCGCACGTGTCCGGTCGCGCCGGCCTTTTCGCGTGGCCATAGCGCTACCGTCACCGCGGCGATCACCAGCGCGCCCGCCGTCGCGAACGCCACGCGTGCGCCGTTGCCGAGGGTGTCGATCCGCGACACGTTTCGGCGCAGCTCTGCGCACCGCTCGGGCGCTGCGGTCGGCGGGTTCAGGCAGTGGGTGCGCGCCGTCAAGATCGTCGCGAGCTGCGCGTCGGCTTCCGAGCTGGCGTTGTTGGATGCCACTGTCAGCCCGATCCCCACGCCGAGCCCGACCACGCTCGCCGCCCCCAGCGCGACCACCGGCACCCAGCTCCGCTCAGCCGGCGGCGCCATAGGTGCGTCCGGCACCTTCGCCAGCGGCTCCGCCATCACCGGCGCGCCCGCCGCAGCCGGCGCCTCTGCGCGAGCCGGCGCCAGGTCCAGCGTGAGCCCAAGCGCCTCGCCTGCCTTCGGCTCGACCTTCGCCGTTGCGTCGGCGTACCCGTCGCGCCTCGCCGTCACCGTATGCGGTCCCGGCTCGACGAACACCTCGTCCTTGATCGGCGCATACCCGATCGACCGTCCATCCACGAGCACCTCGGCGCCCGGCTTGCTCACCTGGATCCGCAGCGCGCCCACGAGCTGTCGGGCCTCGTCGAACCGCGTCGTCAGCGTCTTCCGCAGCGCTGGCTTACCGCCGGCCGGGAACTCACGCAGCGCATACGCCAGATGCTCTGCCGCGCTGCGCGCCTCACCGAGCATCAGCTCGACGTCCCCGAGGTTCGCGGCGACGTCGTAGCTCTGCTTGAGCTTCCACGCCTCAAGGAACTTATCGCGCGCCTCGGCCCACCGGCGCTCATCGTACAGCGCGTTGCCCTGCTCGAACAACGCGCGCTGCTTTGCGACGACGTCGGCGACCGGGTCCGCCGCGCACACGTCGGGGCTCCATGCGAGCGGCGCCGCGAGCGCAGCGCACAGGATCCACATTGAGGTTCTCTTCATGATTCCACTCCGAACATGCGCGTCCGCTGCTCCGCTGGCGGTGGCGTCGACGTTGTCGCCGCGGGCGGCGTCGCCGGCGGCACCCCGGCGGGAGGCTCGGCGGTCGCAGCCGACTCCGGCTTGACCTGTCGCCTCTCCTCCAGGGCCTTTACCGCATTGCTCGGCGCTGGCGGCCGCTTCCTCGACGGCGCCGCGAGCGCGCCGCTCACGGTGGGAGCCGTGTTCTCCGCGCGGTTGGCGCTCCCCGCGGGCGCACTGCTCGACGCCGGCACATCGCTCACCGGCGCCGTACCCCTCACCGAAGGCGCGCCGCTCGCCGCGCGCTCGTCGCTCGCCGCCGCGTCGCTCGGCTTTCGCGGCCCGCTCGCCGCCGGGTCGCTCNGCTTTCGCGGCCCGCTCGCCGCCGGGTCGCTCATCGCTGGCGCTCCGCTCGC
>NZ_JEMA01000462.1 GCF_001589285.1 Sorangium cellulosum
CCGTGGCTTGCTCCGGCGTGGTCGTGCTCGCAGCGGCGACCTCCGGGACCGCCGGCACCTCCCCGCCCCCCGAGCCGACCGAGAGCCAGATCCCCGCGGCCACGAGCGCGCCGAGGCCCAGCGCGGCCATCCCGGCGATGAGCGGCGCCCGGCGCGGCCTCGGCGGCAGCGAGCCCATCGCAGCCCCGGTCGACGTCGCCGCCAGCCGCAGGGCCGGTGAGCCGGGGCTGTGCTCGGGCGACGGGGTCATCCCCAGCGCCGACTCGGTCCGCTGGAGGTGCGGCGGCAGATCGGGGTGCGACGGCGCGCTCTGTCGCGCCCCGGGCGAGGACGGCGAGCTCGCGAACGTCGCGCGCCGCCCGCCCACCGGGATGCCGAACACCTCGCCCAGGGCCTGCACCGCCTCGGTCGCCCTGCGGAACCGCGCCGCGGGATCGACCGCCGTGGCCCGGGCGAACCACGCGTCGAAGCCCGGCGGCAACGCCACGCCCATCGCGCGCGCGCGCTGCACCGGCGGCTCCTGCGGACCGCGGATGGCCAGCATCGCGAAGGCGATCACGTCGCCCGCCTCGTTCGCCTCGGGCTCCCAGTACGGCAGCCCCACCAGCAGCGTGAACGCCATCATGCCCAGGGCGTGGATGTCCGCTGCTCCGGTAAGTTTCCTGCTTATCTGGAACTGCTCGGGCGCCATGTAGAGCGGCGTGCCGAGGCTGCGCGTGGCCCCGGCCGCGGTGGCGCCCTCGGCGACGAGCTTCGCCACGCCGAAGTCGAGGATCTTCACGAGGAACGAGCCGTCCTCGCGCTGCGACAGGAAGAGGTTCGCGGGCTTGAGGTCCCGGTGCACGATGTTCGCGGCGTGGGTCCGGTCGAGGGCCAGCGCAGCCTGGTGGAGGTACGTCACCGCCTCGTCGGGCGGCAGGCGGCCGACGCGCTGGAGCCGATGGCCGAGCTCCTCGCCGCGGAGCAGCTCCATGACGAGGAAGGGCATCCCGGTCGCCTCGTCGACGCCCGCGTCGAAGACATCGACGATGTGCTCGCTCTCGATGTGCGCCGCGATGCGCGCCTCGCGCTTGAAGCGCTCGCGCATCTCCTCGCTCTGGAAGAGGTGCGCGTGCATGACCTTGAGCGCGCGGCGGCGCTCGGTCTCGAGGTGCACCACCTCGTGGACGGCCCCCATCGCGCCAGAGGCGATGAGGCGCACGACGCGATAGCGGCGCGCGAAGACGGTCCCTTCCGCCAGTGTAGTCGACACGATCGAGGAGGGTCGCGTGGCGCGCGGGCGGCGTCAAGGATACGCGGCGGCGCGCCGCGAGGATCGCCCGTGCGCAGCGGGCCCCACCCCGATGGTGTTGTTGACGCGCGTCGACGGGTCGTTGCTGCCACGGACATACGTGAACAGGTTTGCCTCCGCGTGCTCCGAGCTCTCGCCCGGGGGCCTCCCGCTTGGGGGCCACCGCGCGCAGACCGCGGCGCTTCAGGCTCCCGGGAGCGCGGCCGACGGGCTGCTCCGGAGGGCGCCGCCGTCTCTCAGAAGCTCCCTTGCGCGCCGACGACCGCGCCCGTCGGGCCGACCTGCAGCACCCCGGCGCTGACCCACCTCGGGGCCGCGCTGGTCGCCGGGCCCGCCGGCTTCGGCTCGGTCCAGTACAGAACCGCCGCCGCGCCCAGCCCGGCCAGCCCCACCCCGAATCCGATGGTGCTGATCAGGGCCATCGTGTTCCCGCTGCTCGCGGCGTTGACCCCTGTCGCGTCACAGGCCTTCTCGTCGCTCGCGCCGATCGCGCTGCCGCAGTGCTTGTCGACGGCCGCCTTCTGCCCGAGCACGAGCGCGCCCATGACTCCGCCGAGCACGATCCCTGCCGCGCCGACCCCGCCCGCCACGTAAGCGGCGGTCCGCCGGCCCCCCGGGGTCGTCGACGCGTCCGGTGCAGCCGGCGACTCCGGCGTCGTCGGCTGCGTCGCGGCCTCCAGCGCTGGCGTGGAGGTCGGCGGCGGCGGCGGCGCGGGCGCGTCGGACGCCGGCGCTTCCTTGATCTCGAGCGTCAGCGTCCTCGTCTCGCCCTCGGCGAGCGTGATGGTCTGTTCCCAGACGGGCCCTCCGGGCGCCTGGGTCGACAGCCGGTGCTCCCCCGGATCCACAGGCAGCGCGACGCCCAGCGCGGCCGCGCCCAGCGTGTTGCCGTTGCGCGTCACGACAGTGCCGGCCGGGGCGCCTGCCGGCAGCGACAGCGCGAGCCTCGGTACGCGCGGCGAGAGCCGATCGCGCTCCGACCTCGCCGCCTCGGGCCGCTTCCCTTGGCGGGCCCTCAGCGCCGGCGGCATCCGGTCGACCCAGGCCAGGTAGTTCCCGAGCTGCGTCACAGCGGTGGCGACGCGCCCCCACCGCGCCTCGCACATGGCCAGCGTGAACAGGGTGCCAGGCTGCGGGTCGAGCTGCTCGCTCTCGGCGAGCGCCTTGCAGCCCGTCTCGTAGCGGCCTGCCTCCATGTCGGCGAGCCCTCGGTTGAAGAGCTCCTCCGCGGCCGCGACGTCCTGCGCCCGGGCGGGCGCGGAGACCGAGAGCGAGCCGAGGACGACGAGGAGCGGCGTGGACCGGCGGAACCAGGGCGTCATGTTCTAGGGTGTCCTCACGCAGCGGAAGCCGATGTAACGGGTGAAGTCATTCTCGGGGTGATAGGCGCGCTCGAACTGTGACGCTCGATCCTGGTTCCAGCCCCCGCCCCGGATTACCCGATTGAGGGTCGCCCCCGGCTCGTCCAGCTCGGCGCAGTTCACGCATGGGTTCACGTAATGGTCCCTGTTGATGAAGGCGTCGAGCGTCCATTCGCCCATGCTCCCCGCCAGGTCCGCGTGCCTCCACCGTCCATCGCCTTTCGGTGATCTCGACCCGACAGGCAGCATGTCCGCGAACTCGCACGTGCCAGTCCCCGCCCCGAGGCAAGCATACGCCGCGTAGGTGCCGTCGATCATCATCGAGCTCGGCGGGACCGACCACGGATAGGCTCGCTGCTCGCTCCCGCCGGCTGCCGCGTAGTTCCACTCCGCCTCGGTCGGAAGCCGGCCCCCGTCCCACGCGCAGAACGCGAACGCGAGGTGCCAGAGGGTGCAGTTCATCGGCAGGCGCTCGTTGGCGCCGGGCGCATCGGTCCACGTGCTGAACTCGGATTCGCACCGGACTTCCCCGCTCAGCGTGGCTCGGTCTGCGGGCAGGAGCGCGTCCCAGTCCGGGTTCCACCCGCTCCCCGGGATCTGCGGGTGCGCGCCCGCTCCCGCCCTCGGCGCGCTCTCGGGGTACGCGTCCGCGAACATCCGGAACCTCGCCACCGTCACCTCGAACCGATCCATCTCGAAGCTGCTCACCGTGGCCGGAAGCTCGGGGTTGTTCTCCCGGTTGAAGGTCCCCCCGGGCACTTGCAGCGCTGCGCAGCAGTTCTCGTTGCTGCTCGGTCCGCACGTCGCGGCGAGCCCGCCGCAGCGGGGCCGGCACATGCCGTCGATGCACACGGGCATCGTTCCAGTGCACGGCGTGGCGCTCTGCCACGCGTCGTCGACGCAGCGTTGCGGTGTGTTCCCCGTGCACCGCCGCTCATCCGTCGTGCATGTCCCGCCGCCGCCGGAGCTGGTCGTCGTCGTGGTGGCGGAGGTCGTGGTGGTCGTGGCTGACGTCGTGGTCGTGGTGGTCGTGGAGCTGCTCGCTGTCGGGCCGCCGCCGCTCGCGTCGCCGCCGCTGGTGCTGGTGCTGGTGGGGCCGCCGCCGCTCGCGTCGCCGCCGGTGGTGCCGGAGCTGGTCGTCGCGGTGCCGCCGCTGCCGCCGTCCCCGCCGGTCCCCGTCGTGACCGGGCTACCGCCGGTGCCCGCGCCGCCGTCCCCGCCGGTTCCGGTCACCGTTGCGTCGCTGCCGGTCCCAGTCGCGTCGCCGCCGGTCCCGGTCGCGGTGCCGCCGGTCCCGGTCGCGGTGCCACTGTTCAGGTAGTAGTCGTCGTCCAGCCCGACGAGCGTGCCACACCCGCCGGCCATGAAGACCGATGCTGCCCACCACCATCCCGCGCGCCTGCTGAGCATGTCGACTACTCCTACAGCCGCCGGACGGGCGCTGTCCACAGCGGTGCGACCGCGGGCGTCCTCCACTCTTACCGGCCGCACGTCGGCCCAGCATGGACCTATCCACCCGCGCTTGCGCCGGGGCTGGAACGCGCGACGCGGCCGCGCCGTCGCGCCTGGCACGCCATGAACAACGCAGCCTGCGCCAGATCAGCCTCGGAGCTGGATGGCTGACGGATTGCCGGGGATCGTAGTGCGAGGCTGCTCGTGATTCCACGCATGTCGCCGCAGTGACGTGCCTTTATCTGCCGCGAAGAGTGGTCGTTCGGCGTGCAGCCCAGGGACCGACCACGCTGCTGCATCGATAGCGTGATGGAGCGGTGACCGGGGCCAGCGCTCAACATACCCGGGCGTAGCTCCCGAGACACAGCCCACGCGCTCCAGGCGCTTCGTCATCAGTGCATGAACGGACGTTCGTGAGCGGCGCCGGCGGCGCGCCCTCCCGCGGCGTGGCCTCCACGGGCCCGCGGCATTGCCCGCTCTCCGGCGCCCAGCAGGTCGGCCGGCGCGACGGCGCCGGCTCCGCCTCCGCCGTGGCCGTCCGCCGCGCGGCTCCGAGGCGCTCCGCGCCGCCCCCTCGTGTCGAGCGAACCGAGGGCTGAGATGATACCCGCCGATCAACCCCGGAAGCACCGCAGGGCGGGCGCGCCGCCCGGCAACAGGACACGCAGGTTCACACCATTACGCGCAAGCTGTCACGGTGATGTCTCTATTTCTGCTACGCAGGGTCGATTGTTCGAATGCACTCCTCCCGGAGCGCTGATATCACCTCCGCCGTGGGCAACCTCGACGGGGGCACGGAGCAGACCTTCCCCGAAGAAACCCCGCGCACTCCGGAACTCGACCGTCTGCGAGCAACGTCGCGATGCCCTCCATGGCCCACGAGGTCCTCGTGGATCTCTTCAAGACCCGCCCATCGCTCGCCGCCGAGCTGCTCGTCGAGGCGCTCGGCGTGCCGCTCCCGCCCTACTCGGGAGCGCGCCTCACCTCGATCGACCTGACCGAGATCCAGCCTGCCGAGTACCGCGCCGACCTCGTCGTCGTCCTGCTCGACGGCGACGCGCCGATCTGGGTGCTCATCGTCGAGGTCCAGCTCGGCATCGATCCACGAAAGCGCTATAGCTGGCCCGACTACACCATGGGCGCGCGCGCCGCGCACCGCTGCCAGGTGGGCCTGCTCGTCGTCGCGCCCGATCCCCACGTCGCCGCCTGGTGCGCAGCGCCGATCGAGACCGGAATCCCCGGCTTCGTCTTGCGCCCGCCGGTGCTGGGGCGCGAGGAGGTTCCGGTCGTGACGGACGCCGTGGAGGCGGCCCGCCGGCCCGAGCTGGCCGTGCTCTCCGCCCTGGCGCACGGCAGCAGCGAGCAGGGCGCGACGATCGCCGCCGCGGTGCTGCCCGTGATCCGGGAGCTCGAGGAGGACAGGGCCAGGTTCTACTGCGATCTCGTGCTAAATTCTCTGAACGTGGCGGCCCGCCGGGCGCTGGAGGTGATCATGAAGGGCTACGAGTACCAGAGTGACTTCGCCAAGAAGTACGTCGCGCTGGGACGCCAGGAAGGACGCCAGGAAGGACGCCAGGAAGGAGAGCGTGCCATTCTGCTGCGGCAGCTTCGCGCTCGTTTCGGCGAGCTGCCAGACGCCGCCGTGGCCCGGGTCGAAGGGGCCGAGAGCGCCGCCCTCGAGCGGTGGGCCGAGCGGGTGCTCAGCGCGGAGACCCTCGCCGAAGCGCTGGACGAACCGAGCTGAGGAAACCGCCGGGCCGGCCGGCACGCCGGCTCGGCCCAGGGGAGGCGCGCGGCGCGCGCTGCAGCCGCTCTTCGCGCCCGCTCGTTCGCGTCGAGCGAACCGAGCGCCGAGATGGTACCCGCCGAGCAACCCCGGAAGCGCCGCAGGTCGGGCGAGCCGCCCGGCAGCAGGACACGTAGACTCACGCCGTTACGCGCGAGCTGCCACAAGGGTGTCTCTATTTCTGCCGCCGCCGCGGCGGGTCGCGTCATTATGAGCATGCCACCGGAGTCGTGTCTGTATATCTGCCAGGCAGAGCGGTTATTGGCCATGCATCGCTGCTGGCGAGCTGATACCAGAGCGGCATGGGAGAGCTGGACGGGTTCATGAAGCGGGCGTTCGCCGCGGCGACGGCGCACGTGGACGCCAGTCACGTCGCTCGGCAGGATACGCTCGCGCTGTGGCGTGAGCGCATGCAGGCCACCGGCTATCTGCGGGTGTCGCGGCCCGAGGGCCTGGCGTCCCTGGCGGCGCCCTGGCCGGAGGCTCGGGATCACGAGGAAGTGCTTGTCGAGCTGAAGGTCGCCGGCGATCTCGTCGACGTGGTGGCGGTCAAGAGGGCCCTGCTCCGGCGGCAGGTGCGCGAGGTCGAGCGCGTCGAGGAGCGCTCGCCGCCCTGGATGGGCGAGGAGCCGCTGTGGTTCGTCGCTCCCGACGTGCCGTCATGGCTGCACGGTGTGCGGGTGCTGGAGCGCTTCGCGCCTGGTTGCTACCGAGTCGGGCCCTCGCCGTTTCCGTTTCTGTGGATCGCCGCCAACGAGCTGCCCTTGTGCGACGAACTGATGCCCTTCCTGGTGGCGCGCTCGGGACAGGCTCTGGACGGACTCGCCCGGTGGGTCGCACCGCGGCGGGAAATGGAATGGGTGCTCAACATGGTACAGCACATGCCGATATCACCGGAGACACGTGAAGAGTTGATGCGCAAGTTCGGCCGCTCCGACGACCCGGAGATCGAGGCGCGCAGGCAGTGGATCCTCCAGGCCCTGCTCGCCGACAGCCCGGAGGTCAAGGACCAGCTCATCAAGGAGGGCCAGCTCACCGAGGCGCGCGCGGCGTTGCGCAGGGTGCTCGTGGGTCGCGGCTTCGCGCCGACCGCGGCGCAGGAGGCCCGGATCGACGCCTGCTCCAAGCTGGCCACCCTGCACCGCTGGCACGACCGGGCGGTGACCACGCCCAGCGTCAAAGACGCACTGGCATAGGCCCCATGCGTCGCCGGCGCGGCTTGCCGGCCGCGTGCCTGTGCCGCTGCCAGCGTCTGGAGCGACAAACGGGTTACAACTGTCTGAAAAGCGCAGAACTTCGAACCGCCAAGACGGATGCGCCGGGTAAGACCGGCATGAGGGAGCAGGTGAGCAACGAGGAGCAGCACCAGCAAATCGAGCAAGTCCTGCCTCGGGAGGAGTCCACCCCCGGGAAGGCCAACCCTTGCGCAACGTGGGGCGACCCGCGAGGCGAAGCGTAGGGGGACGAGTGAGCGGGCCGGGCGATAGAGCCCCGAAACGGTTTGACTCGAGGGAGCCGACACGATCGTCTTGCGTGGAAGGCCATGGTGGAGGCCCGAACAACGTGGGCCTGGGCCGCCCACTCCCTCCGGGGTCGAGGAACTCGGCACGCGCACACACGCCTCATGCACGGGAACCGGGAGACCTCGAAGGAGCCGCTTCGCCGGTGGTGGGCAGCGGTCAGCCACGGGAAGGCCCAGAGCCGCAATCCGTGGTGTCGTACTTCGAGGAGTCGGACAAGGGCATGGTACCGGAGAAGCCGGCGAAGACGCGGGTAACGCCCGTCGAGTCGGTGGAGGGACGGCCCGCGGCCGAGGGGAAATCCGCAGCACGAAACGCGTCCCGGGCTCAGGACCGGCAAGACGCGCCCACGCAGGTGATGCGGATCGGACAGCGAGCGAAGGAGAAGAAAGGGGAGCGGTTCGACAACCTGCTGAGCGCGATCAAAGCGCCGCTGCTGAAGGAGGCGTACCAGCGCCTGCGGAGGCGCGCGGCGCCCGGAGTGGATGGGGTCACGTGGGAAGCGTACGGCGAGCACCTCGACGCCCGCCTGCTCGACCTCCAGGATCGCATCCATCGCGGCAGTTACCACCCGCAGCCAGTGCGGCGCGTGCACATCCCGAAAGGCGATGGGCGCACGCGACCGCTCGGCATCCCGGCGCTGGAAGACAAGCTCGTCCAGCAGGCGGCGCGGATGGTGCTGGAGCCGATCTACGAGCGAGCGTTCCTGGGTTTCTCGTATGGCTTCCGGCCTGGCCGGGGACAGCACGACGCCTTGAACGCGCTCGGAGAGGCCATCGGCCGGAAGACGAGCTGGGTGCTCGATGCTGACATCCGATCGTTCTACGACACCATCGATCACGGATGGATGCAGAAGTTCCTCGAGCACCGGATCGGGGACAGGCGCATGGTGCGGCTGCTGATGAAGTGGCTGCACGCAGGCGTCATAGAGGAAGGCGAGCTGCGCGAGGTGAAGGAAGGGACGCCGCAGGGAGGGATCATCAGCCCGCTCCTTGCGAACGTCTATCTTCACTACGCGTTCGACCTGTGGGTCAACCAGTGGAGGAAGCGGCACGCGCGCGGAGAGGTGTACATCGTGCGCTACGCCGACGATCTCGCGATGACCTTCCAGTACGAGCAGGACGCGCGCGCGATGCGGGAGGCCTTGGCCTCGCGGCTCGCGAAGTTCGGCCTGGAGCTGCACCCGGACAAGACCCGGGTGATTCGGTTCGGGAGATTCGCCCGGCAGGACGCCGAGCGCGACGGGCGCACGCGCCCGGAGACGTTCGACTTCCTGGGGTTCACGCACATCGCCGGCGTAAGCCGGCGAGGCGAGTTCCTGCTGAAGCGTCGTACCTCGCGGAAGAAACGGAACGCCAAGCTGGCGAGCCTGCGCGAAGAGATGCACGAGCGTCGGCATGAGCCCGTGCCAACCCAGCACGCATGGCTCTCCAGCGTGCTCGTAGGGCACTTCCGGTATTACGGAGTGCCCACAAACTACCGAGCGTTGCAGCAGTTTCGGGAACGTGTGCGCGCGAGCTGGCACCGCCAGCTCCAGCGGAGGAGCCAGCGCGCGCACTGGTCCCGACGGCAACGAACGGGGTTCGACGAGCGGTTCCCCCTCCCGCCGCCCCGCATCCATCATCCCTGGCCGACTCTACCGCGAGCCAGTCCGTCGACCCGAGGTGGGAGCCCGGTGCGGGAAATCCGCTCGCCGGGTTCTGTCCGGGGGGCGGCCCAGACGGACCGAAGGTAGGTCAGTCGCGGGCCGTCCCTACCGGGACCCAAGGACGCCAAGAAGAGAATCCAATCTTGGCGTCCTTGGCGTCTTGGCGGTTCATTTCTCGCTTGATCAACGTGATCGTTGTTCTAGAGGACGTCCCAGACGAGCCCGGAGAGGCCCCCGCGCTGCGCCACGCCGGGAATACCCTTTCCCTGGCCGGCCCCCCACGGGCCCCCCTCAGACAGCCAGGAACTCCCTTGCGATCTCGTCGTCGAACTCCTCCACCTTCCCCCGCCGCACGATCCCCCCGTTGTCCATGATCAAGTACTCGCTCGCCGTCGAGAGCGCGAAATCCAGGAACTGCTCCACGAGCAGGATCGCCATATCCCCCTTCTTCCCGAGCCCTTTGATCACCTCCCCGATCTCCTGCATGATCGACGGCTGGATCCCCTCCGTCGGCTCATCGAGCAAGAGGAGCTTCGGCTTCCTCAGCAGCACGCGCGCGAGCGAGAGCTGCTGTTGCTGCCCCCCGCTCAGCGTCCCCGCCGCCCGCGCCTGGAACTTCGCGAGGATGGGGAACATCTCCATCATCTCGTCCAGCGCCGCCGGGCTCGGCGTGGGATCGCGCTTCGCCTCGAAGCCCATCAGCAGGTTCTCTCGCACCGTCAGGTAGGGGAAGATCCCTCGCCCCTGCGGCACATAGCCGATCCCCGCGCGCGCCCTGTCGCTCGGCGACCTCGCCGTCAGGTCCGCCCCGTCGAGCGCCACCTTCCCGCGCCGCGGCTTCAGCACGCCCATGATCGCCTTGAGCAGCGTCGTCTTGCCGACCCCGTTGCGGCCCAGCAGGCACGACACCCGGCCGGGCGCGACGTCCAGGCTGACCTGCGACAGGATGCAGCTCTCCTCGTAATAGACAGCGAGATCCTCGACAACCAGCATGCTCTTTACCGCTCCTCCGCCGCAGCCGTGGCCGCCGCACCGCCGCGCGCCCGCCCCGCGTCGTGCGCCCGACCGAGGTACACCTCGATCACCTTCGCGTTGCCCTGGACCTCCTCGACAGGCCCCTCGCACAGCCTCCTGCCGGCGTGCAGCACAGTCACCGTGCTGGCGTAGCGCCGCACGAACTCCATGTCGTGCTCCACCACCAGCACCGACCGGTGCCTCGCGATCTCCTGCACGAGCTCCCCCGTGCGGTCCCGCTCGCGCCGCGTCATCCCCGCCACCGGCTCGTCCAGCAGCAGCAGCTTCGGCTGCTGCACGAGCAGCATGCCGATCTCCAGCCACTGCCGCTCCCCGTGCGCCAGCACCGCGGCCCGCACGTCCGCGCGCCGCCGGAGCCCGATCCTGTCGAGCGTCTCGGAGATCTCCTTCTCCTGCGCCGACGAGAGCCCGCGGAGCAGCCCCGGCGCGCTCTCCCGGAAGCCCAGCGCCGCCTCGAGGTTCTCGAGCACCGTGAGGCTGCCGAACACCGCCGGCGTCTGGAACTTCCGCCCGATGCCGAGCCGGACCAGGGCGTGCTCCGGCAGGCGCTGCGCCTCGACGGCCTCTCGCCCAGACTCCCCACCTCCGAAGAACACAACCCGCCCGCTCGACGGCCGCGTCCTGCCGGTGAGGATGTCGAGCAGCGTCGTCTTCCCCGCGCCGTTCGGCCCGATCAGGAACCTGAGCTCCCCGCGCTGGATCGAGAAATCGAGCCCGTCCAGCACCTTGAAGCCGTCGAAGCTCACCGTCACCTGCTGGACCTCGACGATGTTGCCGCGGCTCATGACATCGCTCCTCGCTTGATCCCCGCTCATCTCGGCTCTTCTCCGTTCCGCTCAGCGCCCTGTCGTCGCCGGCGCCTCGGCGCGCGCCGCCTCGACCTCGTCGTCGCTCTCCACCCCCGCCGCCGCGGCGTCGCCCCGCGCGCCTGCCTCGCCGCGCGCGTCGCGGCGCCCGAGCCTCGCCGCGTGGCGCCGCACGAAGCCGGCCACGCCCGTCGGGAGCAGCATGACCGACGCCGCGAACAGCGCGCCGAAGGCGAGCTGCCACACCTCGGGGTACGACTCGCTCAGCGCGCTCTTGCCAAGGCTCACAAGGATCGCCCCGAGGATCGCGCCGATCAGCGTGCCGCGCCCGCCGACCGCCACCCACGTCACCATCTCGACCGACGGCATCACCCCCATCGACGACGGCGAGATGAGCCCGACCTGGCAGACGAACAGCGCCCCCGCGACGCCGGCCATGCCCGCCGACAGCGCGAACACGAGCGTCTTCAAGGTGACCGGGTTGTAGCCGAGGAAGCGCACCCGGTTCTCGTCGTCGCGCATCGCCACGAGCAGCCGGCCGAAGCGGGACTGCGTGAGCCGCCGGCACAGGAGGTAGAGCGCCCCCAGGCAGAACAGCGTCACGAAGTAGAGCACCGTCTGCGTCGAGGCGCTCCCCCGCGGGAACCCGAAGATCGTCTTCAGGTTCGTGATCCCGTTCGTGCCGCCGGTGATCGCCTGCTGGCCGATGAAGAGGATCGACGCGATCAGCGTGAGCCCCTGGGTGATCAGCGAGAAATACACCCCCTGGACGCGGCTCCGGAACACGAGGTATCCGACCGCCGCCGCGATCGCCATCGGCACGATCACCACGGCGCAGAGCGCCACGACCGGCGACCGGAACGGCTCCCAGAAGAGCGGCAGCGCTGTGAGGCCGCTCCAGCTCATGAAGTCGGGCAGCTTCGCGCCGGACGTCTCCAGCTTGAGGTACATCGCCATCGCGTAGCCGCCGAGCCCGAAGAAGAGCCCCTGCCCGAGGCTCAGCATGCCGCCGTAGCCCCAGATGAGGTCGAGCCCGAGCGCGACGATGGCGAACGTGAGGAACTTGCCGAGCAGGTTCAGGCGAAAATCCGAGAGCACGAGCGGCGCGGCGAGCAGCGGGAGCGCCAGGGCGAGCGGCGCTCCCCAGGTCCAGACGAGGGTGCGAAGGGTTGAGTCTCGAGGGGCCATGTCCGTGTCCTCTTCTATCGGGTGCGCAGGGCGAGCAGGCCTGTCGGCCGCCACTGCAAAAAGGCGATCACCAGCGCGAACACGAGCGCCTTGCCGAGCGACGCTGTCGTCGAGAGCTCGAGCAGCGTGTTCGCCACGCCGATGACGAGCGCCGCCACCACCGTGCCGGGCAGCCGCCCGAGGCCCCCGAGGATGACCACCATGAACGCGTCGACGATGTAGTTCGTCCCGAGCGACGGCCCGATCGAGCCGAGCTGCGTCAGCGCGCAGCCCGCGACCCCGGCGAGCCCCGCCCCGAGCGCGAACGTCGCCGCGTCGACCCGACGCGCGCGCACGCCGAGGCACGCGGCCATCTCCCGGTTCTGCATCACGGCCCGCAGCCGCCGGCCGCCGGCCGAGCGGTGCAGGTACGTGTAGACCGCGACGATGCACGCGATCACGAGCGCGATGAGGAAGACGCGCTTGTAGGGGAACTGCACCCCGTCCGCGAGCGCGACGCCGCCGCTCAGCCACGACGGGCTCGAGACCTGCACGTTGGACGCGCCGAACAGGCTGCGCGCCGCCTGCTGCAAGACGAGGCCGACGCCCCACGTGGCGAGCAGCGTGTCGAGCGGCCTGCCGTAGAGGAAGCGCACGATCGAGAGCTCGAGCGCCAGCCCGAGCACGCCGGCC
Organism: Sorangium cellulosum; assembly: GCF_001589285.1. Classification (GTDB taxonomy): domain Bacteria; phylum Myxococcota_A; class Polyangia; order Polyangiales; family Polyangiaceae; genus Sorangium; species Sorangium cellulosum_G. The sequence goes on from NZ_JEMA01000462.1 coordinate 12,760, forward strand.
ACGAGGAACGAGGCCGGCAGCGCGAGCAGGAACCAGACCCCGGCCTCCGTCCCCCCGACGAGCGGCGCAAGGTGCTGCCCGATGACGTACGTCGTGTAGGCCCCTGCCATGATGAACTCGCCATGGGCCATGTTGATCACGTTCATCAGGCCGAACGAGAACGCGAGGCCCATCGAGATGAGCAGGAGGATCGAGCCCAGGCTGAGGCCGTTGAAGGCGTGGAGGAGGACTTCGTTCATCGGGAGCACCAAGCAGGTTGAGGCCGCGCCGCCGCGCTACTTCGCGGCAAGCTCCTTCGCCCAGGGGAACGCGGTGAGGTACGGGTCCGGCTGGACCGGCTTGCCCGTGCTCCACACCTCGTCGATGAGGCCGTCCTGCCGCACCTGGCCGATGCGCACCGTCTTCCATGTGTGCTGGGTCTTCCCGTCGAGCCGGACCGGGCCCTCGGGCGCCGCGTACTCGATGCCTCCGGCCTGCACGGCCTCCTTCACCTTGGCGACGTCGGTCGACTTCGCCTTCTCGACGGCCATCTTCCACAGGAAGACCCCGAAATAGCCCGCCTCGATGGGGTCGTCCGTGACGCGCGCGGCGCCGTACTTGGCCTTGTACGCCTCGACGAACTTCTTGTTCTCGGGGGTGTTGGTTGTCTGGTAGTAGTTCCACGACACGAGGTGTCCGGCGATGTTGTCGGCGCCGATGCCGCGCACCTCCTCCTCGGCGACGCTCACCGAGAGGACCGGGAGCTTCTCGGCGGTGTAGCCGGCGTCCTTGAACTGCTTGAAGAACGCCACGTTGCTGTCGCCGTTCAGCGTGTTGAAGATCGCGTCCGGCTTCGCCGCGACGATCTTGCTGATGATCGTGCTGACCTCGGTCCCGCCGAGCGGCAGGTACTCCTCGCCGGCGAGCTCGCCGCCCTTCGCCGCGAGCTGCGCCTTGATGATCTTGTTGGCCGTGCGCGGAAAGACGTAGTCGGAGCCGAGCAGGTAAATGCGCTTCTTGCCCTTCTCGAGCAGGTAGTCGACCGCGGGGACGATCTGCTGGCTCGGCTCGGCGCCGGTGTAGAAGATGTTCGGCGACTGCTCCAGGCCCTCGTACTGGACGGGGTAGAACAGGAGGCCGTTCAGCTCCTCGAACGAGGGGAGCATCGCCTTGCGGCTCGCGCTGGTCCACCCGCCGAACACGACCGCCACGCCGTCCTGCTGGACGAGCTTCCTGGCCTTCTCGTTGAACGTCGGCCAGTCGCTGGCGCCGTCCTCGATGACGGGCGTGAGCTGCTTGCCGAGGACGCCGCCCGCCTTGTTGATCTCCTCGATGGCGAGGAGCGTCGCGTCCTTGACCGCCACCTCGCTGATCGACATGGTGCCGCTCAGCGAGTGGAGCACGCCGACCTTGATGGTGGCGCCGTCCGACGCGGCCGCCGCGGGCGCCCCCGGCGAGGCCCCCGGCGCGGGCGCCTCCTCGCCCTCCTTGGCGCACGCGGAGAGCAGGGCCGCGCCGGCGAGGGCCGCCGCCGCGATGCAGAGCGCCCGCCGCCTCGATGCGCCCGCCGCCGGCCGCTCCTCAACAACGTCCATCCCAGACGTGAACTTGTTCAACGCATCCTCCTTGGGTGCCGGGAGCCCGTTCAATGCCCTGCATCGACGCGGCGCGGCGAACCGACTGCACAAGAGCCGTTGTGAAGCTCGGGAGTCAGCAACAGCGCTGTGAGACTCCCGGCTGAGCGCCAAGGCCCGCCCTGCCAGCAGGGATCGGCCCTCGGACAGGGGCCAACGACACGACGTCGTGGTGAGATGTCTTATGCCGAGCGCCATGTTTCCTCGAGGTTTCGCCGAGGTGAAATGTCGGCCGGCCCGGCGGCGCCGCGCGCTTTCCGGAGGCTGTCTGGATTCTCGATCACAAAGCGAGTCTCGCGCTCCGTCATCGTCACCGCTCGTCACCGCGCGCCGCCGCCGCCGGTTCCGTCTCGAGCGGGGCGCGCGTGCGCGCGCCCCGCGCCCGGACAGGCCCAGCGGAACACCTGTGTCGCTCGCCGCGCGCCGGTGTGCCGCTGTGGGGAGCTCTGGCCGCCGCGCGCACGAGCGCTGAGCCCTCCGGCGCTGTCGTGATGAGGTGTGCTCTCCAGTGCAGCGAAAAACTTGTATCAAGAGCGGTTGAGGCCGAGTACACTGATGGACGCTGTCTGTGCCCTTTGCTCGGTCGACACGGAGGGCAGGCGGGGTGGAGCGTATGAGAAGCACGAGTCAACTGCCGGGTGAGACGGATCGACGATCTGCGGGCCATGGCGGCGGCGCCGCCGCGGCGCCGAGCAGCGCCGCGTCCGGGCCGCGGGACGAGAATTCGGTGGTGATCTCCCTGAGCGCGCTGCTCGCCGTGGAGGAGGCCGCCACGGACAAGGCCGCCGGCGCGCGGGCCCATCACGGGGCGAAGGGCTCCGGGACGGTGGATCTCCACGGCGTGGATGCCGGCGAGGAGCAGCAGCGCAGCAGCTACCTGGATCTCTTTCCGTTCGGCGCCCCCGCCGAGCTGCCGGCGTTCAGGCCGCCGGATCTCACGCCCGTGCCGTCCGAGGTCCCGATCGACATGCGCTCCCCGCGGCCGCGGCGGGCGGCGATCGTGCGCCTTGGCGCCATGGGCCTCGTCGGCGCCGCCGTCGTCGCCAGCGCGGTGTGGCTCGGCGCCCCACGTGAGACGCTCCGCGCCGCCGCGCAGCCCGGCGTGCGGCACGCGGCGGGCGCGGCGCTGGCGCAGCTGCCGAAGGTGGAGGAG
>NZ_JEMA01000463.1 GCF_001589285.1 Sorangium cellulosum
GGGCCGTGCGGGTGAGGATCCAGGCGAAAGCGACCGTCTCCATCCCGCTCCAGGCGAACCAGGCGAACGCCGCGAACCCGGCGCACATCGCGCCCGCGCCGGCGGCCGCCGCACGGCCGGCGAGGGGGCGCGCGAGGCGCGCTGTCTCGACGGCGAGCGCCGCGTGGAACACGAGCCCGAGCGCCCAGGTGGCGTGGACGAGCGACATGTCGCGCAGGCCGAGCGCGTGGAAGGGGGCGAGCAGGATGGGCCAGAGCAGGCTGGTGGCGCCTGTCGAGTAGCCGTCGCCGGCGACGAAGCTGAAGAAGCCGCCCTCCGCGAGCCGGCGGGCGTACTGCATGTGGATGAACGCGTCGTCGAGCGGCACGGCCGNCTGCATGTGGATGAACGCGTCGTCGAGCGGCACGGCCGGGCCCCCCGCCTGCGCGAGGACGGCCCGGATGCAGAGCGCGCCCACGGCGCCGCTCGCGACGAGCGCGGGCGCGTAGGGCGAGGCGCGCGCGGCGAGGGCGCGCAGCCGCGAGGGGGCGGCGGAGGG
>NZ_JEMA01000464.1 GCF_001589285.1 Sorangium cellulosum
GCCGGCGCGGCGGCGCCCGGCGCCGCGCCTGGCCGCGCGCGGCCGGAGCACCTCGCGTACGTCATCTTCACGTCCGGATCGACCGGCGCGCCCAAGGGCGCGATGGTCGAGCACCGGGGGATGCTCAACCACCTCTTCGCGAAGGTGCGCTCCCTCGGGCTCGGGCCGTCGGACGTCGTCGCGCAGACAGCCCCGATCAGCTTCGACATCTCGGTGTGGCAGCTCCTCTCCGCCCTGCTCGCGGGCGGGGCGTGCCGGCTCGTGCCGGACGAGATCGCGACAGATCCCGTGCGGCTGCTCGACGCTGTGGGGGACCTCGGCATCACCGTCCTCGAGGTCGTCCCGTCGCTGCTGCGCGGCGCGCTCGACGAGCTGGAGTCGCGCCCGTCGTGGCGGCCGCGCCTCGACGGCCTGCGGTGGCTCATGCTCACCGGCGAGGCGCTCGCGCCGGATCTCGCGCGCCGGTGGCTCGCGCTCTACCCGCAGATCCCGCTGATGAACGCGTACGGCCCGACGGAGTGCTCGGACGACGTCGCCCAGCACGTCATCGCCGAGCCCCCGCCGGAGGACGCGGCGTACGTGCCGATCGGGCGCCCGATCCAGAACACGCAGCTCTACGTGCTCGATCGACGGCGCCAGCCCGTGCCGATCGGCGTCGCCGGCGAGCTGTACGTGGGAGGCGACGGCGTCGGCCGGGGGTACCTCCACGACCCGGAGCGCACCGAGGCGGCGTTCCTGCCGGATCCGTTCTCCCGCGCGGCGGGGGCGCGCCTGTACCGGACGGGCGATCTTGTGCGGCGCCTGCCCGGCGGCGAGCTCGTGTTCCTCGGTCGGATCGACCACCAGATCAAGCTCCGCGGCTTCCGCATCGAGCTCGGCGAGATCGAGTCGGTCATCGCGCGGAGCGCGGGGATCCGCGACGTCGTCGTCGTCGCGCGCGAGGACGCGCCGGGGGATCCGCGGCTCGTCGCGTACGTCGTCCCCGAGGCGCCCGCCTTCGATCCGGGCGCGCTCAAGGAGCAGCTCGCGTCGCGCCTGCCGGGCTACATGGTCCCGGCCGCGATCGTCCCGCTCGAGGCCCTCCCGCTGAGCGCGAACGGCAAGGTGGACCGCAAGGCGCTGCCCGCGCCCGCGTGGACCGCCGCCGGGGAGCTCGCGGCGCCGACGGCGCCGCGCACCGGCATGGAGCAGGCGATCAGCGAGGTGTGGCGCGCCGTCCTCGGGGTCGAGCGCGTCGGCGTGCACGACGACTTCTTCGCGATCGGCGGGCACTCGCTCTCGGCGACGCGCGCGGCGGCCCGCCTTCGCGACGTGCTCGGCGTCGACGTCGCGGTCCGGTCGCTCTTCGAGGCGCCGACCGTCGCCCGGCTCGCCGCGCAGCTCGAGCGGGCGACCCGGGGGGGCGCGCGCCCGGCGCCGCGGCCGCTCTCGCCGGCGCCGCGCGGCGCGGAGGCGCCGCTGTCCTTCGCGCAGCAGCGGCTCTGGTTCCTCGACCAGCTCGAGCCGGAGAGCGCCACGTACAACGTGCCCGCGGCGCTCCGCCTGCGCGGCGCGCTCGACGTGGAGGCGCTCGCGGCCGCGTTCGCAGAGGTGGTCCGGCGGCACGAGGTCCTGCGCGCCACGCTCCACGCCGTCGACGGCCGCCCTGTCCAGCGCTTCCAGGCCGCGCCGGACGCGTGGCCCTTCCCCCTCGTCGACCTCGCGGCGCTCCCCGCGCCCGAGCGCGAGGCCGCCCTTCAGCGCCTGGCGTCCGAGGAGGCCGCGAGGCCGTTCGATCTCGAGAAGGGGCCGCTCCTGCGCGCGTCGCTGTTCAGGCTCGCGCCCGACGAGCACGCGCTGCTCGTCACGCTCCACCACATCGCCTCGGACGGGTGGTCGCTCGGCGTGCTCGCGGGCGAGCTCACGGCGGCGTACGCGGCGTTCGCGCGGCGGGAGGCGCCGCGGCTCGCCCCGCTGCCCGTCCAGTATGCCGACTACGCCGCCTGGCAGCGGCAGGAGCTCACCCCGGACGTGCTCCAGGCCGAGCGGGAGGTGTGGCGGCGCCGGCTCGACGGCGCGCCGCCGCTCGAGCTCCCCACGGACCGCCCCCGCCCCGCGACGCCGTCGCGCCGCGGGCGCACCCACCGGTTCGAGCTGCCGCCCGACCTCGCCGCCGCGCTCCGGCGCCGCAGCCAGGAGCTCGGGGCCACGCTGTTCATGACGCTCCTCGCCGCCTTCGAGGCGCTGCTCCACCGCTACAGCGGCCAGGAGGACTTCTGCGTCGGCACGCCGGTGGCCGGCCGCGGGCGGACCGAGATCGAGCCGCTCATCGGGCTGTTCGTGAACACGCTCGTCCTTCGCGCGCGGCTCGACGGCGAGCCGACGTTCGCGGAGCTCGTCGGCCGCGTGAAGGCCGACGCGCTCGAGGCGTACGCCCACCAGGACCTGCCCTTCGAGGTCGTCGTCGACGCGCTCGCCGTGGAGCGGGACCTCAGCCGGAACCCGCTCTTCCAGGTGATGTTCGCGCTCCAGAACGTGCCCCCGCCCGCGCTCGCGCTGCCGGGCGTCGAGGTGTCGCCCGTCGCGCTGGAGACCGAGCAGGCGCGGTTCGATCTGACGCTCTTCCTCACCGAGTCCGGCGAGGCGATCGAGGGCGCCATCGAGTTCGATCTCGACCTGTTCGACCCCGGGACCGTCGCGCGGCTCGCGGGTCACTACGAGACGATCCTCCGCGCCGCCGCGGCGGATCCGCGGGGCCGCGTCGCCGAGCTCCCGCTCCTCACGCCGCCCGAGCGGCGCGAGGTGCTGATCTCGTGGAACGAGACGAGCACCCCGCCGCCGCCCGCCGCGTGCCTGCACGAGCTGCTCGACGCGCAGGCCGAGCGGTCGCCCGAGGCGGTGGCCGTGGCGTCCGACGACGGCGAGCTCACCTACAGCGAGCTCCGCCGCCGCGCCGACGCGCTCGCCCTGCGGCTGCGCGCGCTCGGCGTGCGGCAGGAGACGCGCGTGGGCCTGTGCGTGCGGCGGACGCTCGACATGGTCGTGGCCATCTGGGCCATCTTCAAGGCCGGCGGCGTCCACGTGCCGCTCGACCCGGGCTACCCCGCCCAGCGGCTGGCGCTCCTCCTCGAGGACGCTGCCGCGCACCTGCTCATCACCGAGCGCGCGCTCTCGACGCTCGTGCCGGCCGGGTCGGCCGAGGTCCTCCTGCTCGACGAGATCGCCGCCGGCGCGGCGCAGGACGAGCCGCGCGCCGCGCTGGAGGCGGGCCGGCCGGACCAGGCGGCGTACCTCATCTACACCTCCGGCTCGACCGGCCGGCCCAAGGCCGTCGTGATCGAGCACCGCCAGGCCGTCGCGCTGGCGTGGTGGGCGCGGCGGGCGTTCTCGGACGAGGAGCTCGCCGGCGTCCTCGCGTCGACGTCCACGTGCTTCGATCTCTCGGTCTTCGAGCTGATCGTGCCGCTCTGCTGGGGCGGCAAGGTCGTCCTCGCGGAGAACGCGCTCGCGCTGCCCGCGCTCCGGCGCGCCCGCGAGGTCACGCTCCTCAACACGGTCCCGTCCGCCGCGGCGGCGCTCCTCGCTGTCTCCGGCATCCCCGCGTCCGTGCGGACCGTGTGCCTCGCCGGCGAGCCGCTCCGCGCCTCGCTCGCGCGCGACGTGCTCGCGCTGCCGCACGTCGCGCGGCTCCTGAACCTCTACGGCCCCAGCGAGACAACGACGTACTCGACCGAGGCGACAGTGACAGCCGCGGCGCGCCCGACGATCGGCAGGGCCATCGATCACACGCAGGTCTACGTGCTCGACGCGCGGCGCCAGCCGGTGCCCGTCGGCGTGGCCGGCGAGATCTACATCGCCGGCGCGGGCGTCGCGCGCGGCTACCTGGGGCGCGACGAGCTCACGGCCGAGCGGTTCGTCCCCTGCCCGCTCGACGAGGCCAGGGGCGCGCGGATGTACCGCACCGGCGACCGCGCGCGCTGGCTCTCGACAGGCGAGCTCGAGTACCTCGGCCGGCTGGATCACCAGGTGAAGATCCGCGGCTTCCGCGTCGAGCCGGCGGAGACCGAGGCCGCGCTCGCCGCGCGCCCCGACGTCCGCGAGGCGCTCGTGCTCGCGCGGGACGACGGCCCCGCCGGCCCCTGGCTCGTCGCCTACCTCCTCGTCCGGCGGCCGCTGGACGCGCAGGCGCTGCGGGCGTTCATCGCCGAGCGGCTGCCCGAGCCGTTCGTCCCGTCCGCCTTCGTCGAGCTCGACGCCTGGCCGCTCAACGCCAACGGCAAGGTCGACCGCAAGGCGCTCCCGGCGCCGCGCCGCTCGGCCGTCGCCGGCGAGGGCCGGCGCGCGCCGTCGACCCCGACCGAGCAGGCCCTCGCGGGCGTGTGGGGCGAGGTCCTGGGCCGCGGCGGGATCGGGGCGACAGACGACTTCTTCGCGCTCGGAGGGCATTCCCTCCTCGCCGTCCAGGTCGTCGCGCGCGCGCGGCGGCTGTTCGGCGTCGAGCTGCCCCTGCGCGCCGCCTTCGACGCGCCGACTGTCGCGGCCCTCGCCGAGCGCGTCGATCGCGCGCGGCGGGACGGCGGCCGCGGCGCCCTCCAGCCGCTCTGCCCGGCGCCCCGCGGCGCGGAGGCGCCGCTCTCCCACGCCCAGCAGCGCCTCTGGTTCATCGAGGAGCTCCAGCCCGGCACGGCGGTCTACAACATGCCGATCGGCCTCCTGCTCCGCGGCCCGCTCGACAGCGCCGCGCTGGCGCGGAGCCTCCATGAGCTCGTCGCGCGCCACGAGGCGCTGCGCACCCGGTTCGAGCTGCGCGGCGGCCAGCCGGTGCAGGTCGTGATGCCCGAGGCGCGCCTCGATCTGCGGCTCGTCGACCTCTCCGGCGTCCCCGAGCGCGAGCGGGAGCAGGCCGCGCGGCGCGCCGCCGAGGACGAGGCGCGCCGGCCGTTCGACCTCGCCTCCGGCCCGCCGATCCGCGCGGCGCTGCTCCGCCTCTCCGACGAGGCGCACGTGCTCCTCGTCACGGCGCACCACATCGCCTGCGACGGCGGCTCGATCCCCGTGCTGTTCCGCGACCTGTCCGCGCTCTACGAGGCGGCGCGCGCGGGCCGCGCGCCGGATCTGCCGCCCCTCCCGGTGCAGTACGCCGACGTCGCGATCTGGCAGCGCGCGCAGGCCGACGCCTGGCGAGGGCAGCTCGACTACTGGAAGCGCGCGCTGTTCGACCTCGAGCCGCTGGAGCTCCCCACCGACAGGCCGCGCGGCAGCGCCCTCTCGCACCGCGGCGACACGGTCCCCGTGAGCCTGCCCGCGCCGCTCGTCGAGGCGCTCCGCGCGCTCGGCCGGCGCGAGGGGGCGACGATGTTCATGCTGCTCCTCGCCGGCTTCGTCGCCCTGCTGCACCGGTACACGGGCCGCGCCGGCGTCGCCGTCGGCTCGCCGACCGGCGGCCGCACGCAGGTCGAGATGGAGCCGCTCGTCGGCTTCTTCGTCAACATGCTCGTCCTGCGCGTCCGCGTCGACGACAACCCCACCTTCCTCGAGCTCGTGCGGCGCGTCCGGCAGGTCACGCTCGAGGCCCAGGAGCACCAGGACGTCCCGTTCGAGCAGGTGGTGGACGCCTTGCAGGTCAAGCGCGACCTCGGGCGCACGCCGCTCTTCCAGGCGGCCTTCGCGTTCCAGGGCGCCCCGGAGCGGCCGCGGGCGCTCGGGGAGCTCGACGCGTCGCCGTTCGCCGTCGACACAGCGACAGCGAAGTTCGACCTCCTGCTCGCGCTGGAGGAGGGCGACAAGGCCGTCTCCGGCGGGATCGAGTTCAGCGCCGACCTGTTCGATCGCGCCACGATCGAGCGCTGGCGAGGCCACCTCGAGGCCCTGCTCGAGGCGAGCGCCGCGCGGCCGGAGCTGCGGGTCGGCGACCTGCCGCTGCTCGGGCGCGAGGAGCGCGACCTCGTGCTGCGCGCCTTCGGCGCCGGTCCCTCGCAGCCCGCCCCCGGGGCCGCGTGCGCGCACCGCCTGTTCGAGGCGCGGGCCGCCGAGGCCCCCGAGCGGACGGCGCTCCTCTTCGAGGGCGCGCCGGTGAGCTACGGCGAGCTGAACCGGCGGGCCAACCAGCTCGCGCACCACCTCCGCGCCCGCGGCGTGCGGCGCGGCGCGCTTGTCGGCGTGTGCATGCCGCGCTCGCCGAACATGATCGTGGCGCTCCTCGCGGTGCTCAAGGCCGGCGGCGCGTACGTCCCGCTCGACCCGACCTACCCGCGCGACCGGCTCGCCTTCATGATCGAGGACGCGCGCCCCGCGCTGCTCATCGCCCAGGCCGAGCTCCTCGCGGCGCTGCCCGCGGCGCTGCCGCCCGTCGTGCGGCTCGGCGAGGGCGAGCCCGCCTTCGCGCACGAGCGGGCCGACGACCCCGACGCCGGGGCGCTCCCCGACGACCTCGCGTACGTCATCTACACCTCCGGCTCGACGGGGCGCCCGAAGGGGGTGCTCATCGAGCACCGCTCGCTCTCCGCCTTCGCCGAGGCGCAGCGCAAGCTGCTCGGCGTGGAGCCGGGGACCCGCGTCCTCCAGTTCACCCGCCTCAGCTTCGACGTCTCCGTGATGGAGATCTTCGTGCCGCTCCTCGCCGGCGCCGTCGTGTGCCTCGCGCGCGCCGAGGCGCTCATGCCCGGGCCCGGGCTCGTCGATCTCCTGCGGCAGCAGCGGATCCAGATCGCGATGCTCACCCCGTCGGCGCTCATGGCGGTCCCCTTCGACCCGCTCCCCGACCTGCGCGTGCTGTGCGTTGCCGGCGAGGTGTGCCCTGTGGAGCTGCCGCGCCGGTGGGCGAAGGGCCGGCGCTTCCTCAACGGCTACGGCCCCACCGAGGCCACGGTGCTCGCGACCTCGGCCGAGTACGCGCCCGACGTCGCGCGGCCCACGATCGGCCGCCCGCTGCCGAACACGCAGGTCTACGTGCTCGACGCCCACGGCCAGCCGGCGCCCATCGGCGTCCCCGGCGAGCTCCACATCGGCGGCATCGGCCTCGCGCGCGGGTACCTGAACCGCGACGACCTGACAGCGTCCCGCTTCGTGCGCGCCGCGTTCCCCGAGGCGCAGGGCGCGCGGCTCTACCGCACAGGCGACCTGGTGCGGTGGCTGCCGAGCGGCGAGATCGACTTCCTCGGCCGGCTCGACGAGCAGGTGAAGATCCGGGGCTTCCGCATCGAGCTCGGCGAGATCGAGGCCGTTCTCGCGTCTCACCCCGACGTGGCCGAGGCGGCGGTTGTCACCCGGGAGCACGCCCCGGGCGACGTGCGGCTCGCGGCCTTCTTCATCCCGCGCGGCGGGCGCGCCGACGCCGGCGCGCTGCGCAGGTTCCTGTCCGAGCGGTTGCCCGACTACATGGTCCCGCCGGTCCTCGCGCCGCTCGAGCGGTGGCCGCAGACGCCGAGCGGCAAGATCGATCGCCGGGCGCTCGCGGCGTCCGCGCCCGCGGGGGGCGCCGGCGGAGCGCGCGTCCTGCCGAGGACGAGGGTCGAGCTCGAGCTCTGCGCGCTGTTCGAGGAGCTCCTCGGCGCGGGCGGCGTCGGCGTGACCGACGACTTCTTCGCGCTCGGCGGGCACTCGCTCCTCGCCGTGCGGCTCATGGCCGAGATCCGCGGCCGCTTCGGCCGCGATCTCCCGCTCACGAGCCTGTTCCGCGCGCCCACGGCGGAGGGCCTCGCGGCGCTCCTGCGCGAGCAGCAGGGGGCGCCGCCGGGCCGCGCCTCCGTCGTCGTCCCGCTCCACGTCGGCGGCCCGCGCGCGCCGCTCTTCTTCGTGCATCCGATCGGCGGCAACGTCCTCTGTTACGCCGACCTCGCGCGCGCGCTCGGGCGGGATCGCCCCGTCTACGGCATCCAGGCGTTCGGCCTGGAGACCCCGCCGCGCGCGCTCGGCAGCGTCGGCGAGATGGCCGAGGCCTACTGCGACGAGCTCCGCCGCGTCCAGCCCGAGGGGCCCTATCTCCTCGGCGGCTGGTCGATGGGGGGCGCCGTGGCCTTCGAGATGGCCCGCGTCCTCGAGCGCGGCGGGCGGCGCGTCGCCGCCGTCGTCCTGCTCGACGCGTACCTCCCGCCGTTCGACGAGCCCGGCGACGAGCTCCCGCCGATCGCGCAGTTCGCCGCCGATCTCGCGGGGATCTCGGGCGCGTCGGCCGCCACGGAGCTCGCCGGGCTGGGCGACGGCGCGCTCCATGCCGCGTGGCTGCTCGAGCGCGCGCAGGAGCTCGGCGCGCTGCCCCGCGAGACCACGCTCGGCGAGCTGGAGGCGCTGCTCGACGTGTTCCAGCGGAACGCCGCGCTGCTCGCGCGCTACGCCCCCGGCGCGGTAGAGGCCCGGGTGGAGCTCTTCCGCGCCGAGGCCTCTCCGCGCAGGGATCCCCTGCCTGCCTGGGCCCGGTGGGCCCCTGCCCTGCGGAGCCACGTCGCGCCCGGCGATCACTACACGCTGCTCCGCAGGCCTCACGTCGAGGCGCTCGCGGAGCGCGTCCGGGCGGCGCTGATCGAGGCGGACGGCGACGCCGGGAGCGCGCCGCCGCCGGGGTGATCGCCGCAAGCGCCGCCGCGCTTCGCGGCGCTTGCGCACGCACCGCTGCGCGCCGCCGCGCGCCGCCGCCAACCAAGGTTTTTCGCACGACTCGGCTCGAATCCATCAACCGCATCGAAGAGGAATTCCCATGCCCAACATCGCCGTGCTCACCAACGACCTCCAGTACGAGTTCATCGACAAGATGCCTGGAGGTCGCGAGCTCCTCGCCAGGGTGGCGCCGCAGTTCAACATGTTCCTCGGCGCCATCCGCGCCCTGGGGCACACAATCGTCCACCTCCAGCTCATCAACGATCCGTCGGACCCCCAGATCCAGCGCCGCTTCCGCGGCAAGGAGATCCCCGCGATCAAGGGCACTCCCAACGCCGAGCTGATCAAGGACTTCGTCCATCCGTCCGACCTCGTGATGGTCAAGCACCGTGACAGCGGGTTCTACGAGACGCCGCTCGACGACAAGCTGAAGGAGCTCGGCGTCAAGACGGTGCTCGTCACGGGCATCCAGACCCAGATCTGCGTGCAGACCACCGCGGCGGACGCGTTCTTCCGCGGCTACAAGGTGTGGGTCCCCGAGGACTGCGTGTTCTCGCTCAAGGAGGAGGACAAGAAGCGCTCCCTCGAGTGGATGGCGTCGTACTGCGCCGCGATCGCGCCCGGCGCGGAGATCATCAAGCGCCTCCGCCAGAGCGACGACCTGCCGAGCCGGGAAGAGCTGCTGGCCTGACGACCCGGGACGACGAGGCCGAGGGGCCGGGCGGCCTCGTCTCCCTCACCCACCCTCACCGCAGACGCTGCGGAGCCAACCCTGGAGCTTCACATGACAAGAGAGCACGCCAACGAGAATGAAGAGGTCGTCCTCGACCACGGGACCGGCGCCCGCCTGAGCCGGGAGCTCGTCGAGCGCATCGCCGCGACGCTCGGCGACACCTACATCGGCGCGATGGAGGACAGCGCGATCCTGGAGGTGCCCGCGGGCCGGATCGCCGTCACCACGGACTCGTTCGTCGTCACGCCGCTGTTCTTCGGCAACGGCGATATCGGGAAGGTGGCTGTCTGCGGCACGGTCAACGATCTCGCGGTCAGCGGCGCGAGGCCGCTGTACCTCACCCTGGGCCTCATCATCGAGGCGGGCTTCCCGATGTCCTCGCTGATCCGCGTCCTCGAGTCGGTGCGCGACGCGGCGAGGGAGGCCGGCGTGAAGATCGTCGCCGGCGACACGAAGGTCGTCGGCAAGGGCGAGGCCGACCGGCTCTTCCTCAACACGACCGGCGTGGGCGTCTTCGAGCGCCAGCCGCTCGTGAGCCGCGCCGTGCGGCCCGGGAACAAGATCGTCGTGAGCGGGTATCTCGGCAACCACTCCATTCACCTGCTGTCGGTGCGCGAGGGCCTCGGCTTCGAGAAGCGGGTGCAGAGCGACTGCGCGCCGCTCAACGGGCTCATCGACGCTGTCCTCCGGGGCGTGCCCGGGGGCGCGGTGACCGCGATCCGCGACGTGACCCGCGGGGGCCTCTGCGCCGTCCTCCACGAGTTCGCCCGCGCTTCCGGCGCGGAGCTCTCGTTCGCGCGCGCGGCGCTGCCCGTGCTGCCGGAGGCCGTCATGGCCGCGGACATGCTCGGCATCAACCTCATCCACCTCGCCAACGAGGGGTGCCTCTGCCTGTTCGTCGAGGCCGACAAGGTGGGTGACGTTCTCGGGATCCTCCGCGCGCACCCGTACGGCCGCAACGCCGCGGTCATCGGGGAGGTCAAGAGCGCCCCGGCGCCGGCCGTCTCGATGATCGAGCCGGATGGAACTCAAACCCTCCTCGAGGAGCTCCATGGCGCCGAACTCCCCCGACTCTGCTGAGCCGCTGCCGACCGTGACCCGCCGCTTCCGGGTCTCGGGCATCGTCCAGGGCGTCGGCTTCCGGCCCTTCGTGCACCGGCTCGCGCGCGCCGTCGGGGCGCGCGGCTGGGTCCTCAACGACTCTCAGGGCGTGCTGCTCGAGCTGCAGGCCGGAGACGACGAGATCCAGGCGTTCCTGCGCGCGCTGGTCGACTCGCCGCCGCCGCTCGCGCGGATCACGAGCGTCCGCGAGGAGGCGCTCGCCGAGCCCGCCCCCCGCCACGACGACTTCCAGATCCGCGGCAGCGTCGACCTGCGCTACACGGACACGCTCATCCCGCCCGACTCGGACGTCTGCGCCGACTGCCTGCGGGAGCTCAGGGACCCGGCGGACCGCCGGCACCGCTATCCGTTCATCAACTGCACGCACTGCGGACCGCGCTACTCGATCATCTGCGACATGCCGTACGACAGGTCGCAGACAACGATGCGGAGCTTCCCGATGTGCCCCGCCTGCGCGCGCGAGTACGAGGACATCGAGGATAGGCGCTACCACGCGCAGCCGAACGCGTGCCCCGCGTGCGGCCCCCGGCTCACGCTCACCGATCGGCTCGGCGCGCCCATCGACGCGGCAGATCCGGTCCGCTTCGCGATCGAGCGGCTGCGCGAGGGCGCGCTCTTCGCGGTCAAGAGCCTCGGCGGGTTCCACCTGGTGGCGGACGCCCGCAACGAGGCGGCGGTGAAGGAGCTGCGCCGGCGCAAGCGCCGCGACGCCAAGCCGTTCGCGATCATGGTGGCCGACTGCGAGGCGGCGAGCCGCCATGTCGAGCTCAGCCCCCCCGAGCGCGCGCTTCTCGAGAGCCGGCAGCGCCCGATCGTGCTCCTGCGCCGGCGGCCCGGCTCCCTGCCCGACGCGATCGCCCCCAGGAACCCGAGCTTCGGCGTCATGCTGCCGTCGACGCCGCTGCACCACCTCCTCCTCGAGGACCCGGCGCTCGACGTCCTCGTGATGACGAGCGGCAACCTCTCCGGGCACCCGATCGCGTACGACAACGACACGGCGCTCTCGCAGCTCCGCGACATCGCCGATTACTTCGTGCTGCACGACCGCGACATCCGCACCCGCGTCGACGACTCGGTCGTCCGGCTCACCGAGGCAGAGGGCCTCGACGCGCCGCTCCTCTCCTTCATCCGGCGCTCCCGGGGCTACGCGCCGTACCCGATCCACCTGGCGCAGGGCGTCGGCGCGGTCGTCGCCCTCGGCGCCGAGCTGAAGACAACCGTGGCCGTCGGCAAGGACAGCCAGGTCTTCATCAGCCAGCACATCGGCGACCTGAAGAACGACTCGACGTTCAGCGCGCACGTCGACTGCTCGTCGCACGTGCAGCGGCTCCTGTCCGTGCAGACGGACACGGTGGCGTGCGACATGCACCCCGCGTTCCGCTCGACGCGGGCGGCGAAGCACCAGGGCGGCGCGCAGGTCGCCACGGTGCAGCACCACCACGCCCACATGGCCGCCTGCATGGCGGAGAACGGGCTGAACGAGCGGGTGATCGGCGTCATCTTCGACGGCTCGGGCTACGGCCTCGACGACACGATCTGGGGCGGCGAGTTCCTGGTGGGCGACTACCGCGATTTCGTCCGCGCCGGGCACCTCCGGCCGATGGTCCTCCTCGGCGGCGACAAGGCGGTCAAGGAGCCCATCCGCGTCGCCGTCTCGCTGCTCGTGGAGACGTTCGGCGACGAGCTCGGCGGGCTCCGCGTCCCCGCGCTCGCGGACCTCGCGGACGAGCGCCGCGAGGTGTTCGTGAAGATGGCGCAGCGCAGGCTGAACGCGACGCCCACGACGAGCATGGGCCGGCTGTTCGACGGCGTCTCCTCGCTCCTCCGCGTCTGCCACGAGGTCGAGTACGAGGCGCAGGCCGCCATCGAGCTCGAGGCGCTGCTCGAGCGGGACTTCCGGACGGCCGCGCCTCTCCTCTACGGCATCGACGAGCGCGACGGCCGCGTCGTCGTCGACTACCGGCCGCTGGTCCGGGACCTCCTGCGCGCGCTCGACGAGCCGGACGCCACGCCGGCGCACCTCAGCCGCCGGTTCCACTCGACGGTGGTGGACGTGATCGCCGCTGTCTGCCTGCGCCTCGCCGCGCTGTACGACGTGCGCCGCGTCGTCATGAGCGGCGGCGTCTTCATGAACGAGTTCGTCCTGATCAACGCGCTCCGGCGCCTGAAGCAGGAGGGCCTCACGCCGTATTGCCACCGGCTTGTCCCGCCGAACGACGGCGGGATCTCGCTCGGTCAGATCCTCGTCGCGGCCGCCCGCGCCCCGTCGAACCGGGGGCAGCGCCCCGCCACCACCGAGCGTCCATGAAGCTCCTCTCCTTCGTCGCCAGCTATTCCCGGCGGATCCTCGTCCTCGCTGTGCTCGCGGGGGTTGTCTGCGGCGCCTGCAACACGGCGGCGCTCGTGCTCATCAACCGGGCGCTCCAGGGTGACCGCGGCGCGGTGATGTGGACCTTCGCCGCTGTGTGCTTGCTGCTCCCGTTCGCGCGCTACCACTCGGAGATCCTGCTCACGCGCCTCAGCCAGGGGGCGCTCTTCGATCTCCGGGTGAAGATCTGCCGGAAGATCCTCGGCGCGCCGCTCCGCCAGCTCGAGGAGATCGGCCCGCCGCGGATGCTCACGGTGCTCACGGAGGACGTCCCCGTCATCACCGCGGCGCTGCAGCAGATCCCGATCATCTGCGTCAACCTCGTCGTCGTCGTCGGCGGCCTCTCCTACATGGGGTGGCTCTCGCCCGTCATGCTGGCCTCGGTGATCGCGCTCATCGTCCTCGGCGTCGTCGGGTATCAGCTCCCGATGGGCCGGGCGACGCGCCATTTCCGCCGCGCGCGCGAGGCGACCGACGAGCTGATGAAGACCTTCCGCGGGCTCACGCGCGGCGTGAAGGAGCTGAAGCTCCACGCGAGGCGCCGCGAGGCGTTCCTCGCGACGTCGCTCGAGGGGGAGGCCGGCGCCGTCCAGGCGAGCAACGTGCGCGGCATGGTCGCGCTCACCGCCGCGAACGGCTGGGGACAGGGGGTGGTGTTCACCATCATCGGCGTGACGCTCTTCGTCCTGCCGCTCTTCCAGGTGACGAGCCCCGAGGCGCTGATCGGCTATTCGCTCATCCTCCTCTACCTGATGACCCCCATGCAGGTCCTCATCGGCGCGATCCCGGCCTTGAGCCGGGCGGGCATCGCCGTGCAGAAGGTCGAGGACCTCGGCGCGAGCCTCAAGGTCGACACGGGCGAGGCCGAGGCGACGGCCCCGCTCCCCGAGAAATGGAAGCGGCTGGAGCTCGCCGGGGTGACGCACGCGTACCGATCCGACGGGAAGGACGACACCTTCACGCTCGGCCCCATCCACCTGAGCGTGCGGCGCGGAGAGATGATCTTCATCGTGGGGGGCAACGGCAGCGGCAAGACGACCCTCGCGAAGCTGATCACCGGCCTTTACGAGCCCGAGGCCGGCGAGATCCGGCTCGACGGAGAGGCGATCACGGACGGAAACCGGCAGGCGTACCGGCAGCTCTTCTCGGTTGTGTTCTTCGACTTCCACCTGTTCGAGCGCCTGATCGGGCTCGACTCTCCCGAGCTCAACGCGCGGGCGCGGGCCTACCTCTCTCGCCTTCAGCTCGACCACAAGGTGTCTGTCGAGGGGGGCGTCCTCTCCACGACGTCGCTGTCACAGGGGCAGAGGAAGCGCCTCGCGCTGCTCACCGCGTACCTGGAAGACCGGCCGGTCCTCCTGTTCGACGAGTGGGCGGCGGACCAGGATCCCGTCTTCAAGGACGTCTTTTACCGCCAGATCCTCCCGGAGCTCAGGGCCAGCGGCAAGACGATCATCGTCATCAGCCACGATGACAGGTACTTCGGGCTGGCGGATCGCGTCCTCAAGATGGACTTCGGTCAGCTCGTCGGCGAGGCGCCGGTTACAGCGCGAATGGACGAGACACGCGCCAGCGCCTGAACTAGAACCCGGCGCGTTCGTCGCCTGACGGCGAGCCCCTGGGAGGTGTGATGGAACCGCTGGTCCTGTATGTGGGTACGAAGACGTACTCGACGTGGTCGCTCCGCGCCTGGCTCGCGCTGAGGCACACTGGCGCTCCGTTCTCCGAGGAGGTCATCGCCCTGTACCAGCCGGGGTCGCGCGAGGCGCTCCTCCGGCGCTCCCCTTCGGGGCGGGTGCCGGCGCTGCGGCACGGCGACCTCCTCCTCTGGGACTCCCTCGCGATCTGCGAGTATGTCGCCGAGCTCTTCCCCGAGGCGCGGCTCTGGCCGGACGATCGCGCGGCGCGCGCGCTCGCGCGGTCGGTGTCGAGCGAGATGCACTCCGGGTTCACCGCGCTCCGCAACGCCATGTCCATGGATCTGCGCCGTGAGATCGCCCCGATCGCGAACGACGACGCGGCCGAGGCGGACGTCGCCCGCGTGACGGCGATCTGGGCCGAGTGCCGGCGAGCCCACGGCGAGAAGGGCGAGTACCTCTTCGGCCATTTCACGATCGCCGACGCCATGTTCGCGCCGGTGGTCACGCGGCTCCGCACGTACGCGGTCCCGCTCACGGGCGCCGCGGCGGAGTACGCCGAGGCGATGTGGCGCCACCCGGGCCTCGCGGAGTGGGTCGCCGCGGCGCAGGCGGAGCCGCTGCCCGGCTAGGTCCTCGCTCAGGCCCCCCTGCTCCGCGCCGCCGCAGGCCCCCCCGGGCGAGGCGCGCCTCGCCGGGGGGCCGGACCGCCCAGGAGAACCCGGGCGACGGCTACAGGGCCTTGCGCGACTTCGGCGCCTTGCTGCTGACCTTCTTCTTCGTGTTCGTGCCCTTCCGGTCGAGGAGCCGCAGCACCGCCACGGAGCGGTCGACGAGCAGGTAGCGCTCTCCCCCTGGCCTCGCCGGCACCGTGCGCGCCGGCTCCCCGGCGGTGCGCGTGTCGACGAGCACCTCCCAGCGCTCGCCGAGCTCGATCGCGGGCAGCACGAACTCGAGCGGCGAGTGGTTCGCGTTGATGAGGACGAGCAGCGTGTCGCCGGTGATCATCTCGCCGCGCGCGTCGGGCGTGCAGATCGCGTCGCCCCCGAGCAGGTAGCCGATCGCCCGCGCGTTCGGGTGCGTCCAGTCCTCCGGCGTCATCTCGCCGCCGTCGGGGCGGAACCACACGATGTCCTTGAGCCCGCTCCCGTGCACGTAGCCGCCCGAGAAGAACGTCCGCCTGCGCAGGACGGGCTGGCTGCGCCGGAGGGCGATGAGGCGGCACGTGAACTCGAAGAGCTGCTTGCGCCGCTCGTCGAGGTCCCAGTCGTGCCACGACATCTCGTTGTCCTGGCAGTACGCGTTGTTGTTCCCTTGCTGCGTCTTGCCGATCTCGTCGCCCGCGTTGATCATCGGCACCCCCTGCGAGAGCAGCAGCGTCGCGAGCAGGTTGCGCTTCTGCCGCTCGCGCAGCTCGACGACCGCCGGGTCGTCCGAGGGCCCCTCGACGCCGTGGTTGTAGCTGTGGTTGTTGTTCGTGCCGTCCCGGTTGCCCTCGCCGTTCGCCTCGTTGTGCTTCTCGTTGTACGAGACGAGGTCGTTCAGCGTGAACCCGTCGTGCGCCGTCACGAAGTTCACGCTGGCGTACGGCCTCCGCCCGCTCGACGCGTAGAGATCGCTCGACCCGGTGAGCCGGTAGCCGAGGTCGGCCGCGAGCAGGTCCCCCTTCCAGAAGCGGCGGACCGAGTCGCGGTACCGGTCGTTCCACTCCGTCCAGAGGACGGGGAAGTTGGCGACCTGGTAGCCGCCCTCGCCCACGTCCCACGGCTCCGCGATGAGCTTCGTCCGCGAGAGGACCGGGTCCTGGTGGATGATGTCGAAGAACGAGCTCAGGCGGTCGAAGTCGTGGTGCCCGCGCGCGAGGGCCGACGCGAGGTCGAAGCGGAAGCCGTCGACGTGCATCTCGGTCACCCAGTAGCGCAGGCTGTCCATCACGAGCTGGAGCGCCTGGTAGTGGCGCGTGTTCACCGTGTTCCCGCAGCCCGTGAAGTCCATGTAGTAGCGCGGGTTGTGCGGGACGAGCCGGTAGTAGGTCCAGTTGTCGATCCCCTTCAGCGAGAGCGTCGGGCCGAGGTGGTTCCCCTCCGCTGTGTGGTTGTAGACAACGTCGAGGATCACCTCGATGCCGGCGGCGTGGAGCGCCTTCACCATCGCCTTGAACTCGGTCACCTGCTGGCCGAGCCGCCCGCTCGACGCGTACCGGCCGGCGGGCGCGAAGTACGAGAGCGTGTTGTAGCCCCAGTAGTTGATGTGCCCGCGCTCCCAGATCTCGCGCTCGCTCGCCATCTCGTGCACGGGGAGCAGCTCGATCGCCGTGACGCCGAGCTTCTTGAAGTGGGCGATCGCCGCGTCGGAAGCGAGCCCCGCGTACGTGCCGCGCAGGTTCGCGGGGACGCCCGGGTGCCGCTGGGTGAAGCCCTTGACGTGCACCTCGTAGAGGATCGTGTCCTGCCAGCGCGTCGCCGGCGGCCTGTCGCCGTCCCACGCGAAGCGGTGGTCGACCACCACGGACTTCGGCGCGCCCCACGCGCTGTCGTGGTGGCAGATCTCGAGGTCGTCGAGCGCCGCCGGCGGCGGCGCGGCGCACTCCTTCCCGCGCGCGTCCGCGGCGCGCCGGTCGCTCGCCGTCTTGCCCGCGCGCCCGGCCTCGCCCTTCTCGCCCGCCGCGCCGTCGCCCTTCTCGGCCTTGCCGGCGACGCTCTCGGGCGGGTGCTCCCCGCGGTCGTAGCCGTAGAGCGGCGCCTTCCAGTTCGGCTCGCTCGAGAGCGCGTACGCGTACGGATCGACGAGCAGCTTCGCCGGGTTGAAGCGGTGCCCCGAGCGCGGATCGTACGGCCCGTGCACCCGGTAGCCGTAGAGCTGGCCGGGCTTGAGCCCCGGCACGTACCCGTGGAAGACGTGGGACGTGCGCTCGGAGAGCTCGATGCGCACGCGCTCCACGACGTCGTCGACGGCCTCGAAGAGGCAGAGCTCCACCTTCGTGGCGGACTGCGAGAACAGCGCGAAGTTCACCCCTTCGCCGTCGTAGGAGGCGCCGAGGGGGGTCGGCGCGCCGGGCCATATGCGTCTGGTCATCGGAAAATCCTGTGGAGCCGCGTATTCGCGAAATTGGCGCCGCTGTCGAGAAACAAGCGCGACCGGCGCCATTTTTTCGCGCGCCGGGCGCGCGTCCAGGCCCGCCCGTCCGCTCGGGTGACGCCCGGTCGACGGTCGGGCGTCGCCTGCGCGCTGCCGGTCGCGCTCCGGACAGCGCGCGGGATCGCCCGGCGGTGCGGGCGCGATCGCCTCGCGATCGCCCGCGTTTCCGCGAGGATCGCGCGGATGGAGCATCGCGAAGCCGCGCGACCCGGGATAGACTCCGCCCCCGAACGCCTGGAGCCAAGCCAAGAACGCACATGTCTTCCCCCTCTGCTGAAAACCAGTCCCGGAGCTCGTCCCAGAGCTCACCCTCTCCTTCCGGCGCGCGCCGCCGCATCTCCGGCGTGACGGTGCCGCTCTTCTCGCTGCGCAGCGAGC
Source organism: Sorangium cellulosum (assembly GCF_001589285.1). Taxonomy (GTDB): domain Bacteria; phylum Myxococcota_A; class Polyangia; order Polyangiales; family Polyangiaceae; genus Sorangium; species Sorangium cellulosum_G. The sequence continues at coordinate 17,948 of NZ_JEMA01000464.1, forward strand.
GCTCGTGGGGCATCGGCGAGATCGGCGATCTGCCCGAGTTCGCCGCGTGGATGCAGCGCGTGGGGCTGCGCCTCGTGCAGCTCCTGCCGCTCGGCGAGGTGTCGGGCGGCGAGACGTCGCCGTACATGGCGCTCTCCGCCTTTGGGATCGATCCGATGTTCATCTCGCTCTCTGCCGTGCCGGAGCTCCCGCCGGAGCTGGTCGGCGAGGCGCTCGGCGAGGACGTGGAGGCGCTCGAGCGCGCGAAGCGGAGCGCGCGCGTCGACTACGATCTCGTGCGCCGCGTGAAGGGGCGGGCGCTGCGCTTCGCCTTCGACAGGTTCGAGCGGGAGCACCACGCGAAGCAGACGCCGCGCGCGGCCGAGCTGGCCGCGTTCGTGAAGCGGCAGTCGGACTGGCTGCCCGACTACGCGCAGTTCCGCGCGTTCAAGGACGGCTTCCAGGGCATCGCGTGGTGGGACTGGCCCGAGGAGATCCGCCAGCGCAGGCCCGAGGCGTTGGAGGGGCTGCGGCGCGAGCGCGCGCGCGACGTCCTCTACTACGAGTACGTCCAGTGGCTCGCGCACACGCAGTGGGAGGCGGCGCGCGCGGCGCTCCGGGACAAGGGGATGGAGATCATGGGCGATCTCCCCTTCATGGTGGCGCGCGACAGCGCCGACGTGTGGGCGCACCAGGACGAGTTCCGGCACGACATGTCGGTCGGCGCGCCGCCGGACCAGTTCAACACGGAGGGGCAGAACTGGGGTCTCCCGCCGTATTTCTGGGCAAAGATGCGGGAGAACGACTACGCGTGGCTCCGGCGGCGGTGCCGCTACACGGGGCTGCTCTGCGATCGGTTCCGGATCGATCACCTGGTGGGCTTCTACCGGACGTACATCTTCCCGGAGAACAAGGGCCAGGGGGGCGAGCGGCCGAAGGCGACGTTCGATCCGGCGGAGGAGCCGGAGCAGCGCGAGCACGGCGATCGCGTGATGCGGGCGATGCTCGAGGGGGCGGCGGAGACGGGCGCGCAGCTCATCGCGGAGGATCTCGGCGCGGTGCCGCCGTGGGTGCGGGCGTCGCTGACGGCGCTCGGCGTGCCGGGCTACAAGGTGCTGATCTGGGAGAAGGACGACGTGGTGTTCCGCGATCCGGCGGAGTACCCGGAGCTGTCGGTGGCGTGCTTCGGGACGCACGACACGGACTCGGTGGTTGTGTGGTGGGAGTCGCGGGACGAGCGGGAGCGCGCGGGGGTGCTCGATCTGCCGCAGCTCGCGCCGCGGCGGCAGGAGTTCGGCCGGGAGTTCACGAACGAGACGCACCGCGCGCTGCTGGACCTGATCCACGGGTCGAAGAGCGAGCTCGTGCTGCTCCTCGTGCAGGACGTGCTCGCGACGCGGGAGCGGGTCAACACGCCGGGGACCGTGGGGCCGGAGAACTGGTCGCTGCGGCTCGCGGCGCCGCCGGCGGAGATGGATCGGGATCCCCAGGTGCAGGGGGCGCTCGAGCGGGTGCGGGAGAGCATCAAGGCCAGCGGGCGCGGTTGAAGCGGCCTCCGGGGGGGTGAGCCGAGCTGCCCGGCCCGCCACGGGCTTGCCGACCTGTCGGGCGACCTCGCGTGGCTTGACATGCAACCGTTTGGTTGCATAATGCTCCGGTGAGCGCCGGCTCGATGGACAAGGTCTTCAAGGCGCTCGCCGATCGGAGCCGGCGGAAGCTGCTCGACCGGCTGCACGCCGAGAGCGGGCAGACGCTCGGGCAGCTCTGCGAAGGGCTGGAGATGACGCGGCAGGCGGTGAGCAAGCACCTGGCCGTGCTCGAGGAGGCGAACCTCGTCGTCGTCGTGTGGCAGGGGCGGGAGAAGCTCCACTACCTCAACCCCGCGCCGATCGGCGAGATCTACGACCGTTGGATAGGCAAGTACGACCGCGAGCGCGTGCGCGCGCTCGACGCGCTCAAGCGCGCGCTGGAGGGAGAGAGCAACGATGAGTAAGCCAGAGTTCGTCTACGTGACGTACATCGCCTCGACGCTCGAGAAGGTGTGGGAGGCGCTGACCACCGGGGAGTTCACCAGACAGTACTGGGGCGGCAGGACCATCCAGTCCGAGTGGAAGCCCGGGTCGGTTGTGAAGCACGTCAAGGAAGACGGCTCCTTCGACTGGCAAGGCGAGATCCTCGAGGCTGACCCGCCGAAGCTCCTCTCCTACACCTTCGGCAACGTCCACGGCGAGCGCCCGTCGCGCGTCACCTTCGAGCTCGCCCAGTTCGGCGCGCACGTGAAGCTCACCCTCACCCACGACCAGTTCGACGAGGGCAGCAAGGTGCTCCCGGCCATCAGCAACGGATGGCCCGCCATCCTGTCCAGCATGAAGAGCCTCCTCGAGACAGGGAAGGCCCTCTACCCGGAGTGGCGGTGACGTGGCGATGCCCCGAGCCCGCATCGACATGTAGCTTCACTGCAATCCATCGACGCCGCTGCAAGCGCCGGTCCGTGACGCGCTCGGGTGGTTGGCGGGCCCACGGGCGCTGACTCGCCGCGTCGGGTGGCATGTTTCACGAGTTCGTGAAGTACATGCCGGCGAAACATTCCCGAAAACTGCCTCCTCTTACCTTCGCGGTCGAGGAGGCCACCAGTGAACGAAATCAACGCCTCGGACACCACATGGCTCCTGGTCTCGTCGGCAATGGTCCTGCTGATGACGCCAGCGCTTGCCCTGTTTTACGGGGGCATGGTCCGAACAAAGAACACGCTCAGCACTTTCATGCACAGCTTCTTCGCCATGGGTCTCGTGACCCTGGCGTGGGTGACCATCGGATACTCGATGGCGTTCGCCGAATCCAAGGGCGGGTTGATTGGCGGTCTTGATTACGCGTTCCTGAACGGCGTCGGCACCGAGCCGCGCGACGGGATGACGGTGCCTCACCTCCTGTTCATGGCGTTCCAGATGATGTTCGCCATCATCACGCCGGCGCTGATCTCCGGCGCCTACGCGGAGCGCATCAAGTTCTCTTCCTATGTCGTGTTCACGCTCCTCTGGTCGCTCGCTGTCTACAGCCCCATCTGCCACTGGGTCTGGAACCCTGGCGGGTGGCTCCTCGCGCGCGGCGCGCTCGACTTCGCGGGCGGCACCGTCGTGCACCTCGCCTCGGGCGCGAGCGCGCTCGTTATCGCGATCGTGATCGGCAAGCGCAAGGGGTACCCGGCGCGCAAGATCGTCCCGCACAACCTCACCATGACGCTGCTCGGCGCCGGCCTGCTGTGGTTCGGCTGGTTCGGCTTCAACGGCGGCTCGTCGCTCGCCGCGAACGGGCTCGCGTCGGTGGCGTTCGTGAACACGCACATCGCCGCCGCGATCGGCGCGCTCGCGTGGGCGCTCATCGAGGGCTTGCGCTACGGCAAGCCGTCGCTCCTCGGCGTGGCGTCGGGGCTCGTCGCGGGCCTTGTCGCCATCACGCCGGCCGCGGGCTTCGTGGGGCCGATGGCCTCCGTCGCGATCGGGCTCGCGGCGGGCGCGGTGTGCTACGGCGCCGTGATGCTGAAGGGCAAGCTGGGCTATGACGACAGCCTCGACGCGTTCGGCATCCACGGCGTGGGCGGCCTTCTCGGCGCGCTGCTCACCGGCGTGTTCGCCTCCAAAGTGTGGAACCCGGCCGGCCAGGACGGCCTGATCAAGGGCAACTCGGCGCTGCTCACCGAGCAGGCCATCGCGGCGGTCGTCGCGGCCGCCTACGCGTCGGTGGTCACCCTCGTGCTCGTGAAGGGCATCAACGCGGTGATGGGCTTCCGGGTCAACGACGAGACGGAAGACGAGGGCCTCGACGGCGCCCTCCACGGCGAGGAGGCCTACTCGCTCGGCGAGGGCGGCGCTCACGCCGTCGAGTCGGTGCCCCCGGCCTCGCCCGTGCCCTCTCCGTCGCCGGTCTTCGCGCGCGAAACCGCCTGACCGAACGCAACAGCAGCTCGCCCGCGGGGGCCGCCTGGCATGCGCCGGGCGGCCCTCGCCGCTTTTGTAGCCCCTGCGGTTCGAGCGCCGGGCGTGTCGTGTGAGCCCGAGAAGAGGGAATGAACCACAGAGGCACAGAGGAAGAGAGAGCTCGGAGAAGAGAGAATGAACCACAGAGGCACAGAGGGCACAGAGGAAGAGAGAGCTCGGAGAAGAGCTCGGAGAGAGCTCAGAATCTTTTTTCTCTCCCCTCTGTGCCCTCTGTGCCTCTGTGGCTCATTTTCTCTCTCCTCCACGAGCGTCGCGCGGCCCGGCGCGANCATTTTCTCTCTCCTCCACGAGCGTCGCGCGGCCCGGCGCGAGCTGCGTCACCTGCACGCGAAGGAAGGCTCGCCGGTCTCCTCGCACCCCTGCTCGCACGCGACCCTGGCGCACCCGCAGCGGCGCAGCGCGCCTCGGTCGTCGGCGCGCCGATCGCAGTCGGCGCCGAGGCTATCGCAGTCGGCGTTGCAGCGCGCGATCTGCGCGGGCGACGGCGCGCAATCGACGCGATCCGGCTGGCCGGCGGGGCCGGCGCCGCTGCACAGGTCGACCGACGCGACCTGCTCGAGCAGCGGGATGCGCCCTCCGCTCAGGCACTGCGCGTGCGGCTCGCAGACGTGGTCCCGCAGCACCGCCAGCACGCGGACGCGCTGCCCGCGCAGCGCGCGCCAGTCGGGACCGAGCCAGCGCTCGGCGTCCTCGCGCGGCATGATCCTCCCGGCGATCATCGGCTGCGCGCCCTTCGTCAGCTCCAGCACGCCGACCCACCGCTCGCGCGGCGGCACCTCGCCAGATCCCTCGGGCTCCGCCGGCGGCGAC
>NZ_JEMA01000465.1 GCF_001589285.1 Sorangium cellulosum
CTGCCGGCGCGGGGGCCGCCGGGGCGCCGGCGCGCTCCGCGGCCAGGGCGGCGACAAGCAGCCCCGCGGTGCGGTAGCGGTCGGGCAGCGGGTCCTCGGCGCGGAACTCGATCTGGCGCGACGACAGCGTGCCTTCGGGGGCGCCGAGCGAGGCGACGTCGACCCGCAGGCGCAGGTGGTCCGGCCCGTCCAGCCAGACGACGGCGAGCGCCCTCACCGCCGTCCCTGTGCGCTGCGGGGGGCCGAGCGCGCACCCGCCGCCCCCCGCGGCGCGAGAGCACGCTTCCACGAGGAGCGCCGCGAGCTCGCCATCCATGGCGGGGCCCGACGCGAGCTCAACGACGATCGGGGCCGCCACGGAGACTCTACCTGGAGCCGACGCTACCGGCCGCGAGGCGCCAAGGCAAGACGGAGTTGCGCCGCCCTCCGGCGGACCGCCAGGGCGCCCCCCGACGGACCGGCAGGGGCGCCCTCGGTCCGACCTGATCGAGCTGCTGCAGGGCCACCGGGCACCCGCGAGCGCCTGAGTCGCCCGCGCGCCCGCGCCGCGGGTTGTTCTCGGTTGCGAACAGTTCGCGCCCTCGCGCACCCTGGGCGCATGATCGACCCCCTCTTCGACGATCTGCCCGGCATGCTCTGCTTCGCCCGCGTGGTGGAGCGCCGCTCCTTCACCGCGGCAGCGGCCGAGCTCGGGGTGTCGAAGTCGATGGTGAGCACCCGGGTCGCGCGCCTGGAGGAGCGCCTCGGCGAGCGGCTGCTCGTGCGCACCACGCGCAAGCTCACCGTCACGGACGCGGGCATGAACCTCTACGCCCGCTGCGCGCGCGTGCTCGAGGAGGCCAGCGCGGCGGTGCGGGGCGCGTCCGACGCCGACAGGGGCCGCATCCGGCTCAACGCGCCGGTCACCTTCGCGCAGATGTACCTGGCGCAGCCGCTCGCCCGGTTCCTCAGGGCGACCCCGGGGGCGCACGTCGAGCTCGCGCTGAACGACAGGCTCGTCGACCTCGTGGAGGAGCGCGTGGACCTCGCCCTCCGGATCACGAAGCTCAGGGACTCGAGCCTCGTCGCGCGCCAGATCGCCGTGACGGCGCTGAACGTCGTCGGCGCGCCGGACTACCTCGAGCGGCGCGGGCGGCCCGAGCAGCCGGGGGATCTGCTGGGCCACGACTGCCTGCGCTACGTCCACCTGCGCGTCGAGGACGAGTGGCGCTTCTACGGCGCCGCCGGGCGCATCTCCGTCCCCGTCGCGGGCCCGCTCACGGCGAACAACGGCACCGCGCTGCGCGAGGCGGCCGTGGCCGGCGTCGGCCTGGCGGTGCTGCCGCGCTTCATGGTCGACGAGGATCTCCGGGCCGGGCGCCTCGTCGCGCTGCTCGAGCGGTTCGCGCCGCGGCCCATGGGCATCTACGCGGTGCACGCGGCCGGCCGGCGCCCGCCCGCGCGGGTGCGGCGGCTCATCGACTTCCTGGCGGCCGCGTTCCGCGGGACGTCGTGGGCGTAGCCGGCAAATCGTTCTCCTGCGAGAACAATTCGTTCCCGGGCGCGCTCTACCGCGGCGCGGCTCCGCGGCTTATTCATCGAGCCATGGAACAAACACTCATTCACCGTCTCGACACGACCCTCTCCGTCCCCCGCTCGACCGATCTGGCCGCGCTGACACTGCGCCTCGGCCTCGGCGCCGTGTTCCTGGCGCACGCGCTCGCCAAACCGCTCGTGTTCACGATGCCGGGCACAGCGGCGTTCTTCGCCGCGAGCGGCTTCCCGGGCTGGACGGCGTACCCGGTGTTCCTCGCCGAGCTGCTCGGCGGCCTGGCGCTGCTGGCCGGGCTCAGGACGCGCCTTGTCGCGCTGGCGCTCTTGCCCGTGATGGCCGGCGCGCTGCTCGTGCACCTCCCCAACGGCTGGATGTTCTCCGGTCAGGGGGGCGGCTGGGAGTACGTCGCCTTCCTGATGATCGCGCTCGGCGCGCAGGCCCTCCTCGGCGACGGCGCGTTCGCCCTGGGGCGGCGGCAGCGCGCGTAGCCCGGCGCCGCCCGGGCCCGCCAGCGCGCCCCCGCCGGCGGGCCCGGGGACACTGACCTCCTGCGGGTTGACATGCTCCGAGGTGAACCGGTAAAGTCCGCGCCTCGATGGGTCGCGGCGGACGCGACCGGCGGTCCCGACGTCGCATCGTTCTGCCGCACCGGGCGGCGGTGCCGCCTGATGGGCTGACGTGGACTGTCGCGGGGACGAATCGCCCGCGTGGAGCATGCCGATGAAGACTCGAACCATGACGCGCCGCGTGTTCGCGCTGGCGGCGCTGGCCCTCTCGGCCGGCGCCGCGGGCTGTCCTTCCAGGGACGAGGCGCGGCCCGCGCCCGGCGCGAGCGGCTCGGCGGCCGCGCAGCAGGGCGCGGCGCCCGCGAAGAAGGGCCCGGCGCTCGTCACGATCTCCAGGGAGCAGCAGGCCTCCTGGGTGCGCAACTTCAACCCGCTGCTCGCCGAGGGGAGCGTCCGCTTTCCCACGCTCGCCGGCATCTACGAGCCGATGCTCGTCTTCAACACGATGAAGGGCGAGTACACGCCGTGGCTCGCGACGAAATACGCGTGGAGCGACGGGAACAAGAAGCTCACCTTCACGACCCGATCCGGCGTCAAGTGGTCGGACGGACAGCCGTTCTCGGCGAAGGACGTGGCGTTCACGTTCGCGCTCCTGAAGAAGCACCCCGCGCTCGACCTCTCGGGCGTGTGGAAGTTCGTCGAGTCCGTGAAGGCGACGGACGACGCGACGGTCGAGTTCGCGCTGGCGCGGGCTTACGTCCCGGGGCTCAGCTACATCGGCCACCAGCCGATCGTGCCGGAGCACACGTGGAAGGACGTCGCCGACCCGGTCACGTTCTCGAACGAGAGCCCCGTGGCGACAGGCCCGTTCACCGAGGTGAAGGTCTTCCAGAACCAGGTGTACGAGCTCGGCAAGAACCCGAACTACTGGCAGCAGGGGAAGCCTGCCGTCGACGGGCTCCGCTTCCCGGCGTACCCGGGCAACGACCAGATCAGCCTGGCGATCATCAACGGCGAGGTCGACTGGGCGGGCGCGTTCGTCCCCGAGATCGAGAAGGTCTATGTCGCCAAGGACCCGGCGAACCACCATTACTGGTTCCCGCTCGTCGGCGGCATGGCCACGCTCTACCCGAACAGCACGAAGAAGCCGTTCGACGACGCGCGCGTGCGCAAGGCGATCAGCATGGGCATCGATCGGGCGCAGATCGTGAAGATCGCGTCCAACGACTACACCCAGCCGGCGGACGCGACAGGGCTCGACGACTCCTACGAGCGCTGGCGCAACCCGAAGGCCGTGGCGTCGGGCGACTGGGTGAAGCTCGACGTGGCCAGGGCGAAGCAGCTCCTCGACGAGGCCGGGTGCGCTGTGGGCCCGGACGGGATCCGGGTGAAGGACGGCAAGCCGATGCGCTTCGAGATCAACGTCGTCACCGGCTGGTCCGACTGGGTCCGCGCGGTGCAGATCATCGCGCAGAACCTGAAGCAGCTCGGCATCGACGCCTCGCTCAAGGCGTACGACTTCAGCGCGTTCTTCGAGGCGCTCCAGAAGGGCACGTTCGACATGTCGATGGGGTGGACGGTCGTCGAGCCCACGCCCTACAACTACTACCGCGAGCTCATGTCCGCGGAGCTCGTGAAGCCCGTCGGCGAGGCGAGCGCGCGCAACTGGCACCGTTACGGCGACAAGGAGGTCGACAAGCTGCTCCAGCAGTTCGAGTCGGCGACGGAGTTCGCCGAGCAGAAGCGCATCCTCGACGAGGTGCAGATGCTCTACGCGCAGAACGCGCCGGTGATACCGCTCTTCAAGAACCCGTCCTGGGGCGAGTACAACACGAAGCGCTTCACGGGCTTCCCCACCCGGGAGAACCCGTACGCCAAGCTGTCGCCGAACAACCCGCCGGAGTACCTGCTCGTCCTGACCGAGCTCAGGCCGAGGTGATCCCGGGCGGCCGCCGAGATCGTGGTCAGGGCAGCCTGCAGACGTAGGGCAGCTCGGTGTCGCAGGGCATGTCGTTCCAGCGACCGCTGGCCCCGTCCGCGAGCTCCACGCAGTGCTCGCCGCCGCCGGCGTCGTTCGGCTCGCCGCCGTTCCAGCGCTCGTAGTCGAGCGGCGTGCCGTCGGTCCAGACGAAGTCCCCCTCCGATTCCGCGTCGGTGAGCCCGATCCACCAGTCGCCCTGCTGGAGGTCGGAGGCGGCCGAGAACACGAGATCCTGCGTCTCCATGTCGTGGATGGACACGAGGTGCCCGTCCTGCGCGGTGCAGTCGCGCTCCGCGTCTTCCCACGTCGCGGGCCTGAAGCAGAGCGCCAGAGCGCCCCCGTCGGGCAGCGGCTGCTGGACGCAATGCGGGCACGACGGATCGTCGTCCACGAGCCCGTCGCAGTCGTTGTCGACAAGGTCGCACAGCTCGGGGGCGCCCGGGTACACCGAGGCGTCGCCGTCGTCGCAGTCCTCGTCGCAGCCGGACGAGAGGTCGCCGTCCGCGTCGATCCCCGACGGGTCCTCGCACGCGAGCTGCGCCCGCACGCTGGCGGGGCGGTCGTTCAGGAAAGCGATTGTCGCGTCGATGCTCGCGCTGACGATATCGGGGCTCGAGTCCAGGCGCGGATCCTCGAGCACGTGGGGCCAGATCAGGGCGCGCGCCGCCTCGGCGTCGCTCGCCAGGTCGAGCTCCGCCGCGCGCTCGAGGACGCGCTCGAACGCCGCCGCGAGCGCCTGCCGGCAGGGCGGCGAGGCGGTGCACATCTGCTCGAGGCGGGCGACGCCGCCGAAGGGATAGAGGTCGTCCTCGAATGTCTGATCGAGGCCCCACGGCAGGAAGGTCCAGCGGCCGTCGTCCGGGCGCCGCGCGATGAAGTAGTTGTTGCGCAGCCAGACGTAGCCGTCCCAGTGGCCGATGAAGGTCTCGGTGGCCGCGAACGCGAGGTATCGCTCCATGTCGATGCGCTGCGACGCCTCGGCGAGGAACGTGTCCCGGCGGTTCATGTCGTCGAGCGCCTCGACGAGCTCGACGAGATCGGCGAACGCGACGTCGTCGCCGTTGTCCTGATCGAAGGTATCGATGAGCTGGGGCTCGAGATCGCTCCCGTACGCCCCCTCGTACAGGTTGCCTTCGTGGTCGCCGAGCCAGCGATCCAGAAAGCGAGGGTTATCCGCTGCTTCCACGGTGGCATACAGCCCGTAGAGCGAGCCGTTCAGCCAGACCGTCGCGTGGGCCGAGCGCGCCGCGGGCACGTCCATCGCGCGGAACAGCGCGTAGGCCAGGCGCTCGTGGATCATGCTGCGATCCTGGACCATGTTGTTGAGCGCGAGCTTCTCCACCCCGAGCAGGGTCTGGTCGTCGGTGAACTCGTCGAATTTCAGCAGGAAGGCGGCCTTCTGGTCCAGGGTCCGGAACGACCCGTGCTCGCCCTTGAGCCGCACGCCGATCTCGGAGAGCTCGATCACCTCACCGTCCAGCGTCACCGTGAGCTGCCCGGGGACGTACTCGTCGGGGGTGGCGTCGAGCTGATCGATCGACGCCTGAGAGAGCGCGATGTCGAACCGCGGGACGCTCGTGCCGGCGAAGAGCCGCGCTGCGGGATCGGGGGGCGGGGGCTCGTCGCCGCCGGAGCCGCCGGAGCCGGTGGAGCCGCCGGCGCTGCCCAGGCCGCCGGCGCCGCCGATGCCGGACGCGCCACCCGAGCCGCCCGCGCTGCTGTTGTCCGGCCGAGGATCCTCGGTGGAAGTGCTGCATGCGGCGAGCAGCGCAAGGGACATCGCGAGCGGACCGGTCCAGCTCGAGGAATGTGGGAATGACTTTCTCACGTTCCGTCTCCTTTACATGGGTTGTTCGCTGCTTGCACGTCCGCTCGAGTTGATGTGCGTCGCGAAGTCCAGCGGCCGCGTCCGTGCAATGCCCGGAGAGGATCTCCCCTGGGACCCGCGCGCGAGACGTTCATCTTCCACGTAGACGTTCCTACACTGGACCACACAGGTGCAAGGTGAGAACCCACGACGGCCTTGATCATGAGGCGAATCGGCCGATCGGTAAGGCGCTCAGGGGCTCGGCGCCTGCCGCTCTCGGCTGCGCGCGGCGCGACGCGCTGAGCGCCGCGGCCCGACGGCGGCGCGCGCCGCTGCTACGTGGACCGCAAGGGTTGTGCCCTCATTCGGGCGCCTTGGACGTGGTGATCCGCAGCTTGCGCGTCGGAGCGCCGCCCGTCGCGTCGGTCCGCGCCGAGGCCGTGATCCGGTACGAATACCCCGTCGGCATGACATCCGTCTCGAAGCCGGCGGCTGGCCCGAGGCATACGTTCTGATTCCGGAAAGTGCCCCAGACTCCGCGCTTCGTCTGGATGTCCTGTCCCACGTACTGGGACCCGTCCCACTGGTAGAGATAGGCGGTCAACCAGAGCGCTTCGCAAGCGGCTTTGCTGGTCGGAACGCTGTAGTTCCAGGCCACTGTCGTGGTGGGCAGCGGCCCGCGCGCATGGTCGTCGATGTCCACGTTGACCGCCTTGAAGCAGCCGGCAACGACGCGCGGGTCAGGGGGACGCCCTGGTCACGGCGCCTCGGCGCCCGCCGCGTCGGCGGGGAGCAGGAAGTCGCGCACGACCCCCATGTGCTGCATCGAGCTGGCGCCGCTGTCCGTGGCGAGGGCCGGGCTGAGCTCCTCGATCGGCGAGTAGACGCGCGTGTCCGCCACCAGGCCGCTGGTGAACCGGCTCCCGCCGATCACGACGGCGGTCTCGAGCCGATCCAGATCGTCGTCGACGAGCACCCAGTCGTACGGCTTGCTCCTGCCGGCGTTGGTGTCCGTGTCCCCGTTCCCGTCGGCGGGGTAGGGCCCTGACGTGACGACGACGTCCGACAGGGTGGAGATGCAGGGCTCGCTGCGGTTGTCGGTGTTGAAGTCGCCGCCGATGACCAGGTAATCGCCCTCGGGGACGATGGCCTGGATGCTCGTGACGAGCTGCCGCGCCTCGTCCCGGCGCACGGTCGAGCTGCGGGTCAGGAAGTGGACGCTGACGGCCCAGAGATCGATCGGGCCAGGGATGTCGATGCGCGCCCAGGCGAAGTCCCGGTTGCCCACCTCGCCATCGTCCCACTCGCCGGCCTCGACGATCGGATAGCGGCTGATGATCCCGTTCGGGATCTGCGCGCCGTCCTCCTGGTAGTAGCTGAACGTGCTGCCGAACGTGCCGTCCACGAACGCGCGGAGCTCGTCCGCGGCGTTGTCGCCGTAGTTGAACTCCTGGATCAGGACGATATCCGGTCCGACGCCCTGCATGATGCGCTGGCCATGGCCGGGGTCGTAGCTCTGGCGCGTACCGCTCGTGAGGTTCGCTGTCATGAGCCGGAGGCGCACCGTGGGCGTCCCGCCGTCGTCGCCACCAGCGCCGCCAGAGCCGCCCGTGCCGTCAGAGCCGCCCGCGCCGTTGGAGCCGCCCGCGCCGTCGTCGCCACCAGCGCCGCCAGAGCCGCCCGTGCCGCCGGAACCACCCGTGCCGCCAGAGCCGCCCTCGCCGCCGGCGCCGCCCTCGCCTCCCGCGCCACCACCGATACCGCCGGCGCCGTCCTCGCCGCCGACGCCACCCTCACCAGCACCGGTTCCACCGCCACCGCCGACGCCCTCACCAGCGCCGGTTCCACCGCCACCGCCACCGCCGCCAGCTCCGCCCTCACCACCGCCACGGCCACCCTCGCCGCCGGCGCCGCCGACCCCGCCGCCGCTGCCGTCACCGCCGCCCTCCTCGACGCCTCCCTGCCCGCCGCCCCCTCCGCCGGACGATGACGAGGATGTCGAGGACGAGAGGCCCGCCTCGCTCCCCGGCGGGTCGGACCGACATGCGGCGCCGGAGAGCGCGGACAGGAGCAATGCCAATCGCAGGAGCTGGCGCCCCTGGGCCATGGAGGACGAACTGCGCATCTCGTTGCACCGGACCTTTCCTGGGTTTCCTTTGATGAAAGCACGGACGAGGACGCGCCAGGAACCCTGAACGCCCGCCGGACGACGATCCGCGGGACCGATGGCCATCGTGTGCGGAGGCAGCGCACATCGCGGGCCGTCCACGCGCGCCGCCACGAGCGCTGCCTCAGCGACGAGGCCGCGCCCGCGGCGCGCCAGGCGCTGTCATCGGGTCGAGGTCGCGGACCTGCGCCGGTTCGACGCAGGTCCTGCGCCGCCGATGCTGCTCAGTTGGATCCCGTGTACTTGAACTCGAGGATCGCCCCCGGGTTCTCCAGGGCCGTCGTGGCGCCGCCGTTCGGTCCGCTCGTGTTTCCCGCGGTGTCCGTGATGATGTAGAACGTCCGGCGGTCCGGGCTCATCGCAAGATCGCGGTAGCGGTTGGTGGTCGGGAAGAGGGCGATCGGCTCGCCGACCACGGACTTCCCGTTCGGGCTCAGCTTCACCTGGAACAGCGCGCCCTCCTTGAGGGCCGTCATCAGCAGCGTGTTCTCCCACCCGGGGACGCCGAACCCGGCCGGGTAGTAGTGGAGCGACGAGGGCGCGACCGTCGGCCAGCAGATGTACTGGAGGAAACCGCACGCCGGATCGAAGAAGTTGTAGTTGTCAGGGACGGTGTAGAAGGTGAGCATCGGCTCCTTGAACGGCGTGGTGAAGGCGCTCTCCTCCTGCTGCGGGACGGAGGGAGGGGCCATGTAGTCGTTCCAGAAGAGCGACTCGCAGGACGCCGGGCTCGAGGCCGACCAGTTGTCGTACGTGTAGGCCTGGTCGTCCTGATAGCCGGCGACGTGGGGCCAACCGTAGTTCTTGCCGGGCTCGATGAAGTTCAGCTCGTCGTCGGTCTTCGGCCCATGCTCGTTCGCATAGAGCTTGTCACCCCGGCCGAACGTGAGGCCCTGCGGGTTGCGGTGGCCGTACGAATACACATGGCTGCGGACCCCGTTGATCACCGGGTTGTCCTTCGGGATCGAGCCGTCGAGGTTCATGCGCAGGATCTTGCCCTGGTACGTCTGCCAGTCCTGCGCCGCGACCTGGGCCGCCGTGGGCAGCTCCTGCGCGCGGATCGGGAGGCACTTCCTGTCGAACTGGTTGTTGCCCTGATCACCGATGGTGTAATAGATCCTGTAGTCGGGGCCGATCAGGATCCGCGCGGAGTTGTGGTCGTTGCTCCCCGGAAGGCCCGTGATGATGTCGACAGGGCTCCCCAGGGTCTCGGTCGCCGGATCGTACTTGTAGCGGCGGATCTTCGTCCTTCGGTCCACGCCTTCGCCGGGATCGATGTCGTAAGTGTACGAGACGTAGACGTATTCTCTCCCCATGCCCTTGAACATGTCCGGGTGGAGGGCCAGGCCCAGCACGCCGTCCTGTCCACCCGACTGGAACGCCTCCGTGATCGTGATCGCGGGCTTCAGCAGGCCGTCTTCCGGCCTCACGCGCACGACCCGCTTCGCCGTGCGCTCGGTCAACCACAGGTGATCGTCCGGCCCCCAGACGATCCGCATCGGGTACGAGAGATTTCGCAGGATCTCGCGCGAAGCGAAGGTGGCTTCCCCGGGGGCGGGGCCCCCGCCGCCCGGCTCGCCGACGACGACGGCCTGGCCCTCGGCGCCGACGGGATCGTCCAGATCCTCGGCGTCATTGCATCCGATAAAACTCCATGAAGCGACGGTGAGCAAACCAACCTGAGCAAGGGTAATGGCTAGACCACGTGAGATGAACAGGGACATGGTGCTACCTCTCTGCTTCTTTCAGGCGACGGCGCTGACCAGGTCCTACCGCGCCAGGGCGCGGTGGACGTGATGGGCGAGCTTCAACATGGAACCGGTGAGCACACTGCTCCCGGTAAGGCGCCCCCCAGTTAAGGTAAGGTCTTTACTATAGCAAGCGCCCGGGACCCCCGCACTGTCAAGTTCAATCCGCTTTGCAACACGGATGGCACAGCGCACGAAAGCCGCGCTGAATCAGATTTCTGGCACGGCCGTTGCGGAGCTCGTGATACCCCGCCGAGCCTCACGAGACCGGCGCGCGGCGTTCACGGAGCACCTTGTCGTCAAAGGGCGCTTGTTCTGCGCCCCCGGGGGATGCCAGCGGCGACGCTGCGGTGGGCCGGCGCGGACAGCGAAGCCCCACAGTCGAGGAGAGCTCGGCGCGGCAATCGAGGGCGACAGGACATCTCCTGGCTTGCTCACCGACGCGCGCTGCTCGCTTATCGAGGCGCGGCGGTCGCCCGTGAGGGCGCCTCTCGCGCGACGGGATGGAGCGGCGTCCACCTCGCGGTGACCCGGAGCGGGCCAGGGAACCCCCCCATCGGCAGCCTTTTTCAGCGGGGAAATGGAGCAGGGAGGCGGGGAGTATCGAGAAGATTTCCCTCCCCGTCTCCCGGCCTCCCTGTGAAATCTTCTTACAATTTCAAGGGAATGCCCCACCTCGGCCGCGCCGTTCGCGCGGGGGGGCGCCGCGGCCGTGGGTGGGGCAGGGGAGGCGCGGCGCCTCCTCGGCTACGGCGCCTTCTCCGCCAGGCCGAGCTTCTCCAGCGAGCGCGGGGTCCCGAAGCCGGGCCCGCCGAGCGCGGACTCGATCCGCTGATACTCGTTCTCCCGCCCCGCGGAGCGCGCCGCGTCGAGGAGGACGTCATTGCGGTAGAGCGTCAGCGTCAGCCCCGCCACGACCGACAGCGCGAGCATCAGGCGCTGCGCCCGACCCGTGCCGCGCGCGCGCGGACCCGTCCGGACCGTGTCCCGCAGCGACATCGGCGTCAGCATCTGCTGCGCCGCGGCGCCCGGCAGGGCCAGCGTCGACATCATCTGCGGCGCCGGCGTCGCCGGGTCCGGCAGCATCAGCTGCGCCAGCATCTGCGGCTGCGGCGGCGGCGGGGTGGGCCGAGACGCCGCGAGCATCGCCGCCGGCGGGGCGGCCACCTCGGTCCGCGTCACGATGTTCGTGAAGCTGTCCACAGGTCCGAGGAGCGCGGACGCCGAGAGGCTCGTCACCACGGGCGTCGGATCGTCGGAATCCATGGCCCGCGGGATCATCGGGCCCGGACGAGCCGGGGCCCGCGCCGGCTCCGGCGTCTCCGGATCGAGGCCGGCCACGATGCCGAGCGGCTGCCAGTTCGCCATGCCCGGCCGCCAGATCTTGGTCGACTCGTCGATGAGATCGAGGCGGAACAGGTCGTCGAGCTTGTCCAACGTGAGCACCTTGATGTCGTCTGGCGCGACGGCGACATGCCACAGGGTCTCGCGCTCATCGGTCGCCGGAACGGGCGGCGCAGGGCGCCTGGCCGGAAGGGGCGGCGGTTTCATACAAAGTCCTCCCTTGCGAGGCCGAGGATGCCACGACACGAGCGCACCTGTACACACTGACCTGAGACGCCGCGTTCTTTCGAGGTAGTGCGGATTTTTGCAGCGTCTGGCGCGCGCACCGTGACGCTGGCGAGATCGTCGTCATGTAGGTATTCTCGCCCGCGGCGGGGCGGACCATGGAGGAATTCATGAGCACGGGACATGAGGGGATCGCGGCCGGCAACAGCGCTGGATCCTCCAGCTTCTCGCGCTGGGTCCGGGCGATCACGGCGCTCCTCCTCGTCGCGAGCGCGACGTTCGTGGCGGCATATTACGTTCCGCTCCGCCGCGCTCACCTGCTCTTGATTCAGGAGCAGCAAAAGTCGACCGAGAAGGCCAGAGAGCTCGAACAGACACTGAGCCAGGTGCGCGGGGAGCTCCAGGCCAAGGCCGCCGAGGTCGACAAGGTCGAAGCGGAGCGGCAGCAGGCGGCGGCCGCGAAGCGATCGGGGCTCGAGCGGGCCGAGCAGCTCAAGGCCGAGCTCGCGGGGAAGCTCGACAAGCTGATCAAGAAAGGGGTCGCCGCGGTCGCCGTCGCCGACGGCCGTGCGTTCGTGGCGCTCTCCGAGAGCGCTGTGTTCCTCCCCACCACGGTCGACGTGAGCCCGCAGGGGCAAGGCCTCCTGTGCCAGGTGTCGGCCGCGCTGTCCGCGAGCGTCGGCCAGGCGCCGCTGCGCGTCGGCGCGGTCAGCGGTCCTCCGGAATCGGTGCCGCCCGCCTTGCAGGCCGCCTATCCGACGCCGTGGGAGCTCTCCGCGGTCCGGGCGGCGACAGCCGCGCAAGCCCTCCAGGACAAGTGCGCGGTGGCAGGAGCCCGGCTGTCGGCGGTCGGGCACGCCGCGCACGACCCCGCGGCCGCCGCGCTCGGCGAGACCAAGCTGCCTCCGGGGCGCGTCGAGATCTCCATCGCGCTGCCGGACGCCTCACCCGCGGGCAAGTGACGGTCGCGAGGGCGCTCGCCGCGCGAGCCCGGTGAGCCGGGCCCGTCGCGCGAGGCCGGGATGGCACGGGGCCAGCGCGCGATCCACGGGCCGAGCCGCCGGGGCGCGCGCCGTCACGGGCCCCCCAGGCTGGCCGCGGNGCGCGCGCCGTCACGGGCCCCCCAGGCTGGCCGCGGCGAGGGGCGCCTCCCGGGGCGGCTGCCGGGCGCACGCGAAGACCCGCTCCACGTCGAGCAGCAGCAGCGCCTCGCCGTCCGCCGTCGGCGCCACGGCGCGCACGAGCGGCGAGGTGAACGGCAGCTCCTCCGAGCGCACGAGCGAGACCAGCCGCGGGTTCTCGTAGCCGTCCACGCTCACCGCGAACAGGCCCGCGGCGTGGTGCAGCACGAGCGCCGCGTTCCCCGGCGCGGGCTGGCCCCCGTCGCCGAGCACGGCCGCGAGCGAGAACAGCGGCACGAGCTCCGCGCCCGGCTCGCCTGTCACGCGCGCGCGCGGCCCCTCCGGGGTGTGCAGCGCCTCCTCGAGGAGCACGACCGAGTGCACGGCGTGCGTCGGCACCGCGCACCGGAAGCGCCCGCTCGAGACAGGGACCACCTCCTCGCCGTGCAGGCTCGCCGGCAGGACGAGCAGGATCGTCGTCCCGAGCCCTGGCCTCGAGTCGACCCGGACCTGCCCGCCGAGCGCGCCGATCTCCCGCGCCACGACGTCGAGCCCGACGCCCCGGCCCGAGATCGCGCCGACGCTGCGGCTCGTCGTGAGCCCGTGCGCGAACAGGTACGGGATCAGCTCGGCGTCGTCGAGCGCCGCGACGCCCGGGACCGACGGCGCGAGCACCTCGCGCAGCCGCGCGAAGTCGACGCCGCCGCCGTCGTCCTTCACCTCGACCCGCACCGACGCGTCGGTCTGGACCACGGTCACCGCCACCGTGCCGCGCGCGGGCTTGCCGCGGCGCGCGCGGACGTCGGCCGGCTCGATCCCGTGGTCGACGGCGTTGCGCACCAGGTGGAGCAGGGCCGGCTCGAGGCGGCGCTCCACCCGCGCGTCGAGGAGCCCCGCCCCCTCGACCCGCGCCTCGACGTCCTTGCCCAGCATGCGCGCCGCGCTCCGGGCCGCGCGCGACACCTGGCTGAGCAGGCGCTCGGTGCGCACGACCGACGCCGCGCGGACCACCTCGTCGAGCTCGCCGAGCGCGCGCCCGACAGCGAAATCGTTGCTCGACCAGTCCGCCCGGACGGCCCCGAGCGCCCGCTCGATCTCGGCGCCGTAGCCGAGCGTCTTCGTGATGCGCTCCGCGCCCCGGTCCACATCCGCCCCCCGGGGGTCGATCTCGACGAGCAGCGCGCGCAGCATGCGCTGGGCCTCGCGGAGCCTGCGCTGGAGGACGTCCCGGTCGCCGTGCAGCCGCTGCAGCTCCCGCAAGAGCGCCCCGACGGCGCCCGCGTCGAGGACCGCGGGC